>CAYSRL010000166.1:0-2913 GCA_964433515.1 uncultured Ruminococcus sp. | reverse complement strand
TGGTGGAAACAACAGGGCTCGAACCTGTGACCCCCTGCTTGTAAGGCAGGTGCTCTACCAGCTGAGCTATGCTTCCGAACCGGCCATCGCCATAAGCGACGCCATTTATAATACACTACGGCGCCGGTTTTGTCAAGGGATTTTTACCATTTTTCCAAAAAGATTTTACCCTTTTCGATTTTGGTCCATTTTCTCCAGTTCTTCCCGGGTGAAACGGTACACCGCATCGCAAAAACGGCAGGTAGCCTCCGCCACCCCGGACTCGTCCGGCAGACTCAACAGATCCTCCGACGGCATCGCCAAAAACGCCCTCTGCACCTTTTCCCGAGAGCAGGAGCACCGGTATTCCGGCTCGTAGGTATCCAACACGTCGTATTCCATCCCATCCAGAGCGATGGCGCAGATCTCCTCCGGGGTCAGACCCTGGGACAGCATCGCCGTCACCGAAGGCAATTTCGCCACATTGGCCTCTACCTTGTCGATGACTTCCTCCGGACAGAAGGGTAAAAGCTGCAACAGCAGTCCGCCGGCAGCCTGCACCGTCAGGTCGAGATTGACCAGCACGCCCAAAGCGCACACCGTTGGGGTCTGCTCGCTGGTGGCGTAATAACTGGTGATATCCTCGGCGATCTCACCGGACACCAAAGGGGTACACCCCACATAAGGCTCCGGAGCGCCGTTATCCCGCAGCACCCACAGTTCGCCCTCGGTGCCCACGGCACCGCTCACATCCAGTTTGCCGTTGGGTTTGAGGGGGATCTCCACAATGGGATTCTGGGCATAGCCACGGATATTACCGCCGCTATCCGACACCGCCATCACGGTGCCGGCAGGGCCGCCGCCGGACAGTTTGAGGGTGAGGCTGTCGTCCTTGCCCTTCATCATCACGCCCATCATCGAGGCGGCGGTCAGCAACCGGCCCAAAGCCGCCGTCACCACCGCCGAAGGCTGGTGGATCTGCTCCGCCCGGGCCACCATATCGGTGGAATCCAAAAACAGCGCCATCACCGTGGCATCACGGGTCAGGCAACGAATCAGTTTACCCATAGTCTATGCTCCTAAAGTCAATCGTTCTTTTGGTGGATGGCTCGGTTCCGAGCCACCAAGACCCATCGCTGGGCGTCCGCCTCGGGGGCGGTAAACCGCCGCTCGTCATACACCCCCAACAGGTCAAAGCCCGCCTCGGTCAACAGGCTTTTCCAGGTCTGGAGGCTGTACGCCCGCTCCCGGACCGTGTCGGTATACCGGGTATAGGTGCCCCCTTCCTCTTCCAGAAAGAAGTCCAGCGCCATCTCCACCTCGTGGGTAGCGGGCAGATACCGATTGCGCCAAGCGCAGAGAAACTCCTCCCGCTCAAACACAAAGGCATTATCCCCCAGCACGTGGGCGTGTTTATAGGGTGTATTCACATCAAACAGCAGAAGACCGTCCGGGGCAATAAACAGACCCAGACGGCGAAAGATCTCCCGCAAATCCTCGGTATGCAAAATGTGACTCAGGCTGTCCAGCATACACACGGCGGTATCCACCGTGCCATACAGATCCAACTCACGCATATCCTGGCAAAGGAACAGAATGTCCTGCCCCTCTTCGGCGGCCTTTTCTCTTGCCACCGCCAGCATATCCGCCGAACCATCCACGCCAATGACCTCACAGCCACGGCCAGCCAGTTCCAGCGACAAACTGCCGCTGCCACAGGCAAGATCCAGCACCGAGGCCGCACGCCCGCCGTGGCGGGTCACCGCCGCCAGCAAATAATCCGCCCAGGCGGCATAATCCACGTCGTCGGTGAGGGCATCGTAAAAGGCGGAAAAGGCACCATAACCGTTCATATCCGGTTATTCCCCCATCCGCTCAAACAGGAAGGCATAGGAATCGCAACCGTATTCCAGCGAGCGCTTGACCCGGCTGATGGTGGCGGTGGAGGCGCCGGTGGCCTCCACGATGTCGTTGTAGACACGGCCCTCATTGAGCATCTTAGCCACCACCAAACGCTGGGACATCGCCTTCAATTCGTTGACGGTGCACAGATCCTCAAAGAACTGATAGCACTCCTCCCGATCCTTCAATTTCAGAATCACGTCAAAGAGAAAATCAACTTCTTTGCTTTTAATCTTAGAGTTCAAGGGAATACCTCCTTTGAATTATTCGACTTTTACATTATATACCAATACTTTCACAATGTAAAGGATTAAATTGTGAAATGTGTAAAAAAGTCTCCGCTTTTTTGCAAAAAGCGGAGACTTTTGGTTTCTATTTTAGCCGAGAGAGATCTTATGATAGACCTTTTTGCCCTTTTTCACAATGGCGACACCGTCGGCGAAGTCGGCCTCGGTCAGGGCGGCCGTGGGGTCGGTCACCTTTTGGTCGTTCACCGACACACCGCCCTGCTGAACCAGACGGCGGGCCTCACCCTTGGAGGAAGCCAGACCGGCGGTGACCATCACATCCAGAATGCCCATACCGACGGCGTCGGGGATAACGGTGGTGGGCATATTCTCGGTGTTTCCGGCGCCGGAGAACAGGGCACGGGCGGCCTGCTGAGCCTTTTCGGCCTCTTCCTTGCCGTGAACCAGAGCGGTCAACTCATAGGCCAAGATCTCTTTAGCGGTGTTGAGCTGGCTACCCTCCCACTTGTCCATCTCGTCGATCTGCTCGATGGGCAGGAAGGTCAGCATCCGCAGGCACTTCAGCACGTCCTGGTCGCCCACGTTCCGCCAATACTGGTAGAAATCGTAGGGCGGGGTCTTATTGGGATCCAGCCACACCGCACCGCTGGCGGTCTTGCCCATCTTCTTGCCCTCGGAGTTGAGCAACAGGGTGATGGTCATAGCGTGGGCATCCTTACCCAGTTTACGGCGGATCAGTTCGGTGCCGCCCAGCATATTGCTCCACTGGTCATTGCCGCCGAAC
>CAYSRL010000165.1:0-2917 GCA_964433515.1 uncultured Ruminococcus sp. | reverse complement strand
AGAACGTGTTCGGCAAAGAGGACACCATCGTCACCATCCAGATCGATATGCTGCTGGCGGAGAAGTTCGGTATGGAATACACCGACGCCGACGGCCAGAAAAAGACCCCCTACATCATCCACCGCACCTCTCTGGGCTGCTACGAGCGCACCCTGGCCTATCTGATCGAGCGGTTTGCCGGCGCTTTCCCCCTGTGGCTGGCTCCCGACCAGGTGATGGTGCTGCCGGTCACCGACCGGGCCCACGAGTATGCAAAGGATCTGGAGCGGCAACTCAAGGATGCCGGCATCCGTGCCGAGGGCGACTACCGCTCCGAGAAACTGGGCTATAAGATCCGTGAGGCTCAGTTGAAGAAGATTCCCTATATGCTGGTGGTGGGCGACCGGGATATGGAAAACGGCACCGTGTCGGTGCGCACCCGCACCGGCGAGGATCTGGGCGCTATGACCGCCCAGGAGTTCATCGCCAAGGCTCTGGTGGAGATCGCCACCAAAAAGCGGGACTAAGACAAACGAAAAAGGAACCCGGACACACCGTGTCCGGGTTCCTTTTTTATACAAGTTTACAGCCAGCCAAGGGCCACGCACAGCAACACCACAGCGCCCAGGGCGATACGGTACCAGCCGAAAGGCTTGAAACTGTGCTTTTTAATAAAGGCCATCAGTCCACGGATGACCAGCAGGGACACCACAAAGGAAACCACCGTGGCGACACCCAAAATCAGCCATTGCCAGCCGTTAAAGGTGTAGCCATCCACCAGAAAGCATTTCACCATTTTCAGACCGCTGGCGCCCAGCATCACCGGTATGGCCATAAAGAAGGAGAATTCTGCTGCCACCGTCCGGGAGGTGCCCAGCAGGGACGCACCCAGAATGGTGGAGCCGGACCGGGAGGTGCCGGGGATCAGCGCCAGCATCTGAAAGGCGCCGATGCCCAAAGCGTGCTTATAAGACAGTTCCTCCAAGGTGTTGACCGAGGTCTTGCGGTTTTTCACGCTCTCCATCACGATAAAGCCGATGCCGTACAAGATCAACGTGGTGGCGATCACCACCGGCACAGACAGCACCGTGTCGATGAGGTCGTCCAGCAGCAGACCGGCGATAGCCGCCGGCACGCTGGCCACCGCCACTTTAAACCACAAGCGCCAGGTATCCTTGCGCTCTTCATAGGTCTTAAAGCGGGAGAAGGGGTTTAGTTTGCGGAAGTACAGCACCACCACGGCCATAATAGAGCCTAACTGGATAACCACCTTGAACACATCAAAGAATTCTTCGCCGAGGATACCCTGCATAGGCCAGACGGCATCCAACAGCAGTATGTGGCCGGTGCTGCTCACCGGCAGCCATTCGGTGATACCCTGGACAATGCCTTGGGCAATGGCATAAAGCAACGTGATCCAAAGCATAGCGTTACTCCTTCAATTACAGATCCAGCTCGTTGAGCAGGTCACGCAGCAGGATGACCTCGTCGGCGGATACGGTGACACCCTTGCCCATCTTAGCCCGGTCGGGGGCCCAGTCACGGATGTCGTATTTGGGGGCACGGTCGTTCCAACTGATGAGGTTCAGTTCCTTGGTCCAGCCGGTGGGGGACTGGGAGAGGACGCCGCACTCTTTCACGATTTCATACTTCAGTTCTGCCATAATCATACACTCCTAAAAAATATTTTTGGATTTATTCGCTTTGGAACAGACTGCCGCCGTGGCAGTCCTCCGCTACAAAAAGAGGAAGATCCTCTATTTCCAACTGTTTGATCGCCTCGCACCCCAGGTCGTCAAAGGCGATGACGGTGGCGGCACGGACGTGGCTGGCGGCCAGGGCGCCGGCGCCGCCGATGGCGCAGAGATACACCCCGCCGGTGCGCCGGATGGCCTCCCGGGTGGCGGTGTCCCGCCCGCCCTTGCCGATGGTGGCGCACACCCCCAGATCGTATAGCCGGGGGGTATAGGGGTCCATCCGGGAGGAGGTGGTGGGCCCGCAGGCGCCGATGGGAAGTCCCTGAGGGGCGGGGGTGGACCCGCAATAGTAGATGACCGCATCCGTGAGGGGAAAGGGGAGAGGCTCCCCGGCATCCAGCAGTCCCATCAGCCGCTTGTGGGCGGCGTCCCGGGCGGTGTATACCGTGCCGGATAGGAGGATGCGGTCCCCGGCGTGGAGATGGGGTATCTCCTGCCGCAGAGAACTTACGTGGATATGTTTTAGCGGTGTGATAACCATCCCTCCAGTCGGTCTAAAAGGCTTCGGCGACGGGGCCTTGGCGGGGAGTGGATCACGTGGGTGGGGATATGACCGCCGCCCTTGTTCCCTTGAGGTTCCGGTTCTGCCGACTCGGTCGGCGATACGGTCTCCTCGCAGGCGGGCGGGTTATCGAAAAAAGTGGCATTCGGATGCCGCAGGGGCATCCGGGCTTTCGCCCAACCAATCGCCGAAGGCGGCGTTGAGACGGCTGTCGCTGTCCGCCTTGCACCGGCGGAGGGACTGGCGGCGCTGTTCCACACTGCCCTGCAGCTCGCCCAACTGGGCCAGCACGCCGGCCAGCACCGCCTGGACGCTGTCCAGGGTCTCGTCGGCCTGGCTGTTGGCCTGTTCGATAAAGGGGCGGACAATGCCGTCCACCCGCTGGTGGGCCGTCTCCACATCCCCCAACACCTGCTCGTACCGGGCGATGGCCTGTTGCATACTGTCGATCTGGTCGTTCTGACGTTGGTTTTGCTGGCGGCTCTCCTCCAACTGGTGGGTCAATGCCGCCGCATCCAACTGCTGGCTCTTGGCGTCCGCCACGGCGGCGATGGCCTGGTCACGCTGGTCGGTGACGGCGTCCACAATGGCCTCCAGTTCGGCCACCCGGCGCAGAGCCTCCTCCAGTTGTTCTTTGAGGCTCTCGGCGGTGGTGCGGTGGATGGACAATTCGGCGGTG
>CAYSRL010000164.1:0-2972 GCA_964433515.1 uncultured Ruminococcus sp. | reverse complement strand
CGGCGAAGTCGGTCAAATACGGCAGAGCCGTATTTGCGGGTTCCTGCTCCGTAACCGTGGTTGCGGAACCGGTGCTGCCGCCTTTCAGCAGGTGCTGTTTTTTGCGGTGCTCGACTATAATACCACAGCCAACTGGGTTTGTCAACACTTTTTTTGCGATTTCTACCCACTTTTTTCTGCCGATTTTCGCCCCCAAAATCTAGTAGTTTTTGGTGATTTTGCCACACAAGATTTAGGGGCAAAAAAACGCCGCCGGAAATCCGACGGCATTTCTTTGTTTATTCTGCACAAGGGGATTCCGGAGCCATCCACACGCCGGACAGGGGAGGCAACACCAGATAGCCGTTCTGCACGACGCCCTCGCCCACCAAAACGGCCGCCCCGGAAAATTCCCCGGGCAAACGGAGCACCTGCTCCCGGTCGCCTCGGTTGACGGCGCACAGCATCCCCCCGGCGGCATCCCGGCGGACAAAGCCCGCCAGATCCCCGGACCAGGGCATCGGCTCAAAAGCGCCCTCCGCCAACACCGGCTGACTGCGGCGAGCCTGTCCCAACCGGCGGTACCATTCCACCAGAGCGGCATCCTCATCCCCCCAGGGATAGGTGCCCCGGTTAAAGGGATCCTTATACCCCTCCATACCCGCCTCGTCGCCGTAGTACAAACTGGGTACACCCGGCAAAGCGTATTGGAGCAGGCTGGCCAACCGCATCCGGCGAAGAGCCAGGCTCCTCTGTTCGGGGGACATTTTCTGTTCTGCCTGCCAGGGACGGCCACGGCCCCGCATCGGCTCGCCGCCCAGCAGGGTCAGCGCCCGCTCGGTGTCGTGGGTGCCGATGTGGTTCATCAGCAGGCGCAAGGTCTGGGGCGGGTAATTTTCCACCACGTCCCATACCTTATTTATAAACTCCTCGCCGGTGCCGCCCAACAGAAAGCCCAAAACCGCATCCCGGAAGGGATAGTTCATCACGCTGTCCAGCTGGCGTCCCAACAGATACCGGCGGCGATGCCCGTAACTCTCCTTGTTGGAGGCGTCTTCCCACACCTCGCCCAGCACCAAAGCGTCGGGGTCGGTGGCCTTGACCCGCTCCCGCAGAGCATCCAGAAAACCGTCCGGCAACTCATCCGCCACGTCCAACCGCCATCCGGAGGCGCCGGCTCTCAGCCAATGGGGGACAACCCCCTCTTCGCCGTTGATGTATTCCATAAAGGCCGGGGACAGTTCCTCCACCTCCGGCAGGGTCTGAAAGCCCCACCAAGAACCGTAATCGTTGGGCCAGGAGCGGAAATGATACCAATCGGAATACGGAGAGTGTGGGGAGTTATAGGCGCCGTCGCCGGGATAGCGCCGTTCCCGGTTAAAATACACGCTGTCCGAGCCGGTGTGGCTGAATACGCCGTCCAGCATCACCCGGATGCCCCGCTCCTTAGCATCGGCGGTCAGCCGCCGCAGATCCTCCTCGCAACCCAGCAAGGGGTCGATGCGGGTGTAATCGGCGGTGTCGTAGCGGTGGTTGGAATGGGACTCGAAGATGGGGTTGAGATAAAGACAGGTGACCCCCAAGGATTGCAGATAATCCAGTTTCTCCCGGATGCCCTCCAGATCACCGCCGAAAAAGTCGTTGTTCCACACCCGGCCCTGAGGGTCGGGGCGCCATTCCGGCCGGTCGCCCCAGGCCGTGTGCATCACCCGGTCGGCGGGCACCCCGGCTTTGGGTTTGCCGGAACAGGCAAACCGGTCGGGGAAGATCTGATACAAAATGCCCCCCGCCAGCCAATCGGGGGTGCGGAAATCCCGCTGGTAGCAGGTGAGCTGCCACCGGGCGCCCTCCCGGTCGGGGGAATAGGCGGCGGTGCCGTCCGGGCGGCGAATGAGATAGCCGCCGCCCATAGCCACCGACAGATGGAAGCCGTACCAATACAAGCCCGCCTCGGCAGGGGTATAGGCCGCCGCCCACCATTCGTGGCTCTCGCCGTGCATACCCGACCAGGTCATCGCCACCTGCTGGGCGGGGCGGTCATCCCGGTCCACCAACAACGTAACGCCGGTGCACCCCCAGTCCCGGGGCACACACACCCGCAAGGTCACCGGAGTGCCCTCCGCCACCGCCCCAAAGGGGGCTTTATATTGCAAATCCCTTGAATTGAAAAATCCAGGCAACCCAAACACTCCTCACGCCGTATATGTATATAAGGTATTATATATAATACCCGAAAACCGCCGCCCGGTCAATAAAAATCTTGCTTTTGTCAGGTGTTTCCAGTATAATGAGAGCAGATCATCCACCAAGGAGGAATCCCTATGAAACCCATCGCCTTTCGGGGTGTGCTGTGTCTGGCGTTGGCTGCGGTAATGCTGCTGACCCTCTGCGCCTGCGGCGACACCGACACAGACCAGACCCACACCATCCGTTACAAAGACATCACCGATTATTGCCGCATCGAGCAGGAGGAGGGGAGCGATACCTACTCCTGCACCGTCATTGACGTGCTCGGCGCCACGCTGTTCTACCGGGAAAGGCTGGAAGACGCCCCCAAGGCAGAGGCGGTGGATGACAGCCTGCTGAAAGTGACCCGGCAGATCGGCACTTTGGCCGAAGGCAGTTGGGCGGTGTACTGCAACGTGGAAAACGGCCGCACCTCTCAGGTGTTCTACCAGGTGCTGGCCACCAAAGGCACCACCGTGGCGTACACCGAATACCTCACCGGCGCCCATCAGATCTTCGTGCAAAACGCTATGGACGAAACGGTCTATTTTGAGAGTTACACCCTCGAGGATGCCGACGAGGGCAACGCCGTCTTGGGCGGCAAACTCAACGAGGACGGCGATTTGGAAATCGCCTATCTGTGTAAAGAAGAAACAAAGACCATCGTCGTTGAGATGCCGGAATAACCGCAAAAGAGCCGCCCTTTCCGCAAGGAGAGGGTGGCTCTTTTTGACTTATTTCATTTTGAGGGTGACGGTGACGGTCTT
>CAYSRL010000163.1:0-2973 GCA_964433515.1 uncultured Ruminococcus sp. | reverse complement strand
ACGGTACTCGATCTTACCGGCCTTGGCCTCGGTCACAGCCTTGGCAACGTCGGGGGTAACGGTACCGGCCTTGGGGTTGGGCATCAGGCCACGGGGACCCAGCACCTTACCCAGACGGCCAACCAGACCCATCATATCGGGGCTGGCGATGACCACGTCAAAATCCATCCAGCCGCCCTGAATCTTGGCGACCAGCTCCTCAGCACCGGCATAATCGGCGCCGGCGTCCAGAGCAGCCTGGACCTTATCGCCCTTGGCGAAAACCAGGGCACGAACCGTCTTACCGGTGCCGTTGGGCAGCACCACGGCGCCACGGACCTGCTGGTCGGCGTGACGGCCATCCACGCCCAGGCGGACGTGAACCTCGACGGTCTCATCAAACTTCGCTTTGCCGGTCTTGATGCTCAGATCCAGAGCCTCGGCAACGTCATACAGAGCGGTGCTGTCAACCAGCTTGGCGCTCTCGACATACTTCTTACCATGTTTCATTGGTTTATTCCTCCATTTGGATGCTGCCGGGGGGCAGCGTAGTGGTTAAGCGGAATGTCAGGATTTTCCTCCCACTTTGTCCGCAACTTATTCGACGACGGTGATACCCATGCTGCGGGCGGTACCGGCGATCATGCTCATAGCACTCTCGACGCTGCTCGCATTCAGGTCAGGCATCTTGGTCTCGGCGATCTTACGGACCTGCTCCATGGTGACCTGAGCCACCTTGGTCTTGTTGGGTGTACCAGACGCAGTCTCGATGCCGGCGGCCTTCTTCAGCAGCACGGATGCGGGGGGCGTCTTGGTGATAAAGGTGAAGGAACGGTCGGCATACACGGTGATGACCACGGGAATGATCAGACCCGCATCATTCTTGGTACGCTCGTTGAATTCCTTCGTAAAGGACATAATGTTTACACCGTGCTGACCCAAAGCGGGGCCAACAGGGGGGGCCGGGGTTGCTTTGCCGGCGGGAATCTGCAACTTGATGTAACCGGTAATTTTCTGAGCCATTTTCTATCGCACCTCCAAAATTCGTGGTAATCGGGTTCTGCCGCACCCGGTAAAGTGCGGTGTCCCTCCCACAGCCGGAAAAGTGTCCGGCGCACGGGTAAGGGGCAAAGCCCCAAACTTTCTATTCGTACTACGAGCCGGATCAATCCATCCGCTCGGCCTGGTCCAGTTCCAGTTCCACCGAGGTCTCTCGGCCGAACATAGAGATCGTTACACGGACCATATTCTTTTCCTGGTCGATCTCCTCGACCACGCCGGAGAAGTTCTCCAGAGGGCCGTCGATGATGTTGACGGTGTCGCCCACCGCATAATCCACGACGATCTCTTTCTTCTCCACGCCCAGGGCGGCAATCTCTTTCTCGGTCAGGGGGACCGGCTTGCCGTTGGGTCCTACAAAGCCGGTGCAGCCACGCACGTTGCGCACCACAAACCAACTCTCGTCGGTCATCACCATCTTCACCAACACATAACTGGGGAACAGTTTGCGCTCCACCTCTTTGCGCTGGTTATCCTTGATCTCAACAACGGTCTCGGTGGGGATGCGGACCTCGTGGATCCACTCCTGCAGATGACGATTCTCGACAATTTTTTCCAGATTGGTGGCCACCTTGTTCTCATAACCGGACATAGTGGCAACAACATACCATTTTGCCTCGCCCATGATGCCGGCCTCCTTCTCTTACAGTTCGATCGACAGCAACAGCTGAATCAGCCAGCTGCTCAGACTGTCCACTGCGATGATGAGAACAGCGACCACGGCACACATAGCCAGAACCACACCGGTGTTACGCACCACGGTGGAGAAGCTGGGCCATACGATCTTCTTGAACTCGCCCTTGCTGTCACGCAGATATTTCTTCACGTTAGCAGGGATGATGCTCTTCTTCTCGTCCTTGTTGCGGGCCAGACCCACAATGTACAGGACCAGACCCAACACCAGCAGAAAAGCGGCAACCAGGAAGGCCAGCTTTTCGGTAGAGAAGTTCGCAAAGAAGGCGGAGAAATAACCCGCACCCAGGTTCTGCATATTCTCGAAGATGCCGGGGATCTGAGACAAGAAGAGAATCAGGCAGGCAATAAAGCCGCCAACCAGGAGTAAAAAGCCCCAAGTCAACATAGTTTTTTCCTCTCTTTCCCGTCCCTTACTTCGTCTCGCGGTGCACAGTGTGCTTGCGGCAGAAGCGGCAGTACTTGTTCATCTCAAGTCTGTCGGGGTCGTTCTTCTTGTTCTTCATGGTGTTGTAGTTGCGTTGCTTACACTCGGTGCAAGCCAGGGTAATTTTGACTCTCATGTCGGTACCTCCTATAGCTGTAAAGCCGGATATTGTTTACCTCCCTCACGCCGAAACGGCAGACAGGGGCCGTGCCAAAAAGTTGGCACAAAAAATAAACCCCTTCCGAGGTATCACCAACTATACCACATTATGCAAATCAGGTCAAGTCTTTTTTGCAAGTTTTTGCAAGATTTTTTGACCGGTCTGTATATGGTGTTCACTGGAGCGAAAGGGCACAAGATGTGGGTGGGGAGGGAGGAGGGAGGAGTTAGGAATGAGGAGTGAGGAGTTAGGAGTGTAGTCAAGTCGGTTCGAGGTCGTAGGGGTGCCTATATATAAGGTATAGTATAAGGAACTTTCTTCTGCCTGCAAAAAAGCACCCCGACCGGAGTCGGGGTGCTTGTATAGGAAAGGAAAAGGAAAGATATTACTTCTTGAACTTGTCACGGGCCACGTACTCGGTGTGCAGGATCTCGTGAGCCTTATGGCTGCCGTATTCGCCCATATACTCCTCGTACAGCGCCTTAACAAAGGGGCTCTCGTGGCTCTTGCGCAGGGTCATACCGGCATCCTGGTCATACAGCGCCTTGGCACGCATAGCCTTGATGTCGAACACATTCAGCACAGAAGCGGGCTGGATGGGCTGGCCGCCGCCGTTGACACAGCCGCCGGGACAGCACATGATCTCCACAAAGGT
>CAYSRL010000162.1:0-3079 GCA_964433515.1 uncultured Ruminococcus sp. | reverse complement strand
GCTCGCTAGACTGCGATGCGGCCGCCAAGCACGTGCTCCAGGGCAGAGGCCACGTCCTCGTCCTCCTGCAACGTGGTCTGCACATACAAGGCGCTGCCGTCGATATCCGTCCACGCCCTTAGCTCGCGGGATTGGGTCTCGCCTGACTCAGTTATAACCCTGCTTCAGGTTGACGCCCACCTCGTTGGCGGCCTCCATCTTGAAACGGTTCAGACCCTCACGAGCCTCAGGCACCACATTCTTGCTGTTCATACTATTCACACCTCACTGTCACACGGGCGGTTTTGCCGCCGCAAAATCAATTTGCGTTTGCAAACCTATTGTGTGCCGCCCGGCGAAAAATACACAAGACAATTTGTGACAAAACAGCGCAAAAATGCCAGTCGGAGCCTCCTGCCGACATCCTCTGCCCAGGATTCGTCTTTAAAACCAAAAATCATATAGATTCTTTATCGATTCACTAGGATCTTGTATTTTCTTTTCGTAGTTGTTCGTCCAGTTCTATTGACAAGCCCATAAAAAAATGATATGTTTATGGTACAGACTTTGTGCGAAATAGACAAGGTTCTTTGATGCACTTTTGGTGCTTCGATCCATCGGTTATTATTTTTGAGGAAAGAGAGGTGAATCCTTCTTCCGATTTTTCGGAAATCAAACCCGCAAAACTCTTTAACCGAAAGGAGAGAACCTAATGAATCGCAAAACGCTATCCATAAAATTGCTTAGCATCTTGATGACCCTCTGTATTTTATTGACGGGAATACCGATGGTCACGGCCCTTACGGTTGACGATCTGAGCGATACCGCCCTATCTCTGTATGATGACACTTATCAGAGTTTAACAGGGCGCATAACGGACCGTGGATACACCGAAACGTCGTTAACCGGCGCATACAGCGGTATGTATCTGCGTGACAGTGCCATCCAGATCATGGCACAAAACTCGTACGGTGACTATCATCTGTCCCGTGAAATGCTCCAATTCATCCTTGGTCAACACCAAGATCAGGGCTTGGAGTATACCCAACACATTCTGGGATCTTTCAGCGAAACCAACTCTAACTACAGCAACACATATCTTACTGCCTCTGCCAATATGGCTGAGGCTTATTTGGGTTGTGAAGAGGTTGGTTCCGAGCAGTGGAACATCACCAGCGACTACGTATACGGCGCCTTCGTACCGAATATGAATGCCATCGGCACCGTTAATGCCTACGTAAGAATCCGCTCTGGTGAGTGTACCGTCACCGCCGGTATCTATACCGACGTGTACGGCGAAGGTGAACTGTTAGCCGAGGCCACCCTGTCTTTCAATTACAGCAGCAGCACCTCCGCTTGGCAGACCTTCACCTTTGACACCCCCGTGGTGGTCACCCCCGGCCAGACCTATTACGTGCGTTTGGGTTCCGACGGCGATCCCAAGGTCACTTTGTACGGATACGAGACCGATGAGAGCGACGAAAACCGTGCCTATGTGGACGTCAGTCGTGCCGGCAGCGGCTGGCGCACCAACTACCTGCCCAACTTTACGGTCTCCGAGAGCGCAGAACCCACGGATGTCACCTATCTGGGCTGCACCGAAGTGGGCTCCGAGCAGTGGAACATCCAGAGTGACTACATATACGGTGCCTTCGTGCCGGATACGGATGCCATCAGCACCGTTAATGCCTATGTCAGACTTTTTGAAGGCACCGGCACCCTGACCGCCGCCATTTGCACCGGCGTGTATGGCGAGGGTGAGGTTCTGGGTACCGCCACCCTCTCTGTCAGCACCGACACCCGTATCAAGGGCTGGCAGACCCTGACCTTTGACACCCCCGTTGCGGTAACGCCGGGCGAGACCTATTATATGCGCCTGGGCTCCGACGACGTTAAGGTCACCTTATGGGGCTTCGCCACAGACAGCGCCGACGAAAACCGTGCCTATGTGGACGTCGATCGTGCCGGCAGTGGCTGGCGTACCGACTATCTGCCCAACTTTGAGATCCCCGGGAACACAGCCGCCTCGAATGATACCTATCTGGGCTGCACCGAAGAGGGCTCCGAGCAGTGGAACATCACCAGTGACTACGTATACGGCGCCTTCGTACCGGATACGAATGCCATCAGCGCCGTTAATGCCTACGTAAGAATCCGTGCCGGTGAGTGTACCGTCACCGCCGGTATCTATACCGACGTGTACGGCGAGGGTGAACTGTTAGCCGAGGCCACCCTGTCTTTCAATTACAGCAGCAGCACCTCCGCTTGGCAGACCTTCACCTTTGACACCCCCGTGGTGGTCACCCCCGGCCAGACCTATTACGTGCGTTTGGGTTCCGACGGCGATCCCAAGGTCACTTTGTACGGATACGAGACCGATGAGAGCGACGAGAATCGTGCCTACGTGGACAACGGCCGTTCCGGCAGCGGCTGGCGCACCAACTATCTGCCCAACTTTGAGATCATCGGCGCTTCCACAGTGGAAAACTCCGTAATCGTAACGTTGGACGGCACCAACGCCGGCGTACAGATCGTACCGGTGCTGGATAGCGAGAAGATCTCTTCGATCCGGGTCATCCTGAGCCGAGACCAGAATGCCAGCGGCATTCTCAAAGCCACCCTGTCTAAAGGATACGGCGACAACGCCGTCCGGGTGGACTGGTTTGAGATGGATGTTGCGGATATTCCCGTGGAGGAGAATTGGGTGAAACTGTCTTTCTCGCTCCCCATCAACGAAGTAGACCTCTCCCAGGAATACAGTCTGAAACTGGAAACGGTCAATGCCACCGAACAGGTTTACTGGCACGGCACCACCCAAATGGATCAGTACAACACCTTTGTCGTTACCGACGATCAGTACAGCGTCGTATCCGGCGAAGCAAGTTTTGAAGCGTACAAAACCAGCGGCGCCTCTTTCTGGTCCGAAGAGATCCAGCCGGATGGCAACTATATGTTCATCCACGCTTGGTACCAGTATGCCACCGGCTGTTTGGACAATGAGGATAATCGTATTTTCATTGAGGAGTCCTATCCGGTCATCTGCACCTACGCCAACTATTACCTGGATAACGGCTATGTGGGTGAAAACGGATTGATCCGC
>CAYSRL010000161.1:0-3138 GCA_964433515.1 uncultured Ruminococcus sp. | reverse complement strand
TTCACCGTCAGGTTGACGTTGTTGTTGGCCACCACACTGCCAAAGGTCGTGGTGATGTTTTTCAGTTCAATAGCCGCTTTTGCCATTGGTGTTACCTCCTTTTCTCTAATGCTCAAGAGGACATTATGCCGGAACAATACCCTCTTCAGCATTACAGCCTTAAAAGGGGTAAGGCGGAGCCCATCAGGGGGCTCCGCCTTATCCGGTTGTGTCGGATATTAGCCGTAGTTACGATCCAGCAGGGTGATGCCGTCGATCTCTACGTCGAAGTAGGGGCCGGAACGGAACTTGGACTCGTAGAACACGCCGTTCTCGATGACCTCGGTGTCCTTCTCATAGTTGGCATCGGTGTCCACGTCAGCCAGATAGTTCTCCAGCTTCTCGCCGCCCACGGTGAAGTTGGCGGTATCGAACACGTTGATCTCCTTAGCGATCAGCTGAGCCTTGACCTCTTCCAGCTTCTCAGCGGTACCCTCGGCAACGGCAGAGCCCAGGCTGGTGATCGCCACGGCGCCGTTCTCCAGAGTGCCGGCCCAGTCGGTGTCAATGGCTTCGCCGGCCTGTACCTGGCCGATCATATACTTGAAGTAGGGCACCCAGTTGATGCGGGAGGAGATCAGCCAAGTGTTGGGGCAGGCAGCCTCGGTGGAGCCGTTGTAGGACACGTTGGGAACGCCGGCAGCCTCACAGGCGGTGGGAGCACCCATCGAGTCGGCGTGCTGAGAGATCAGCACACAGCCGCCGTCGATCAGAGCCTGAGCGGCCTGCTTCTCCTTGGTCTCGTCGTACCAGGAACCGGTGAACTTAACGTCCATGGTGACCTCGGGAACGATGGACTTAGCGCCCAGATAGAAAGAGGTGTAACCGGAGATAACCTCGGCGAAGGTGAAAGCGCCCACGTAACCCATCTTGGGCACGATGGTGGGATCGGCCTCCATCATCTCTTTCAGTTTCATACCGGCAACCACGCCCGCCAGATAACGGCCCTCATAGATGTGGGCAAAGGCGTTGTGGAAGTTGGACAGACCGGCGGTGTGAGCCTGAGTACCGGTGGCGTGGCAGAACTCCACGTCGGGATACTCCTCGGCGGCCTTCATCAGGAAGGACTCGTGACCGAAGGAGTCGGCGAAGATGACATCACAGCCCTCGACCTCGATCAGTTCAACAGCGGCGTCATAGCACTCGTTGGACTCGGGGATCTGGGTCTTCTGGACCATCGTCACGCCCATAGCCTCGCAGGCCTCTTTGGCGGCGTCGATGAAGTTCTTGTCATAGGTGGAGTTCTCATCGTGCAGGAAGATGAAACCAACCTTCAGCTCATCGGCAGCGGGCTCATCCTCACCGCCGCCGCAAGCGACCAGAGAGAAGAGCATCAGTACGGACAGGAGTAATGCCAGGATCTTTTTCATTTTGTTTTCCTCCAAACAAATTTTATATTTACCGCCCTCCGACGGTTCGGTACGATTTAATCGGGGATAAACTCCACCTTACCGGTGGCATCGTCCATCGACGCCACCCGGGCCAAAGACTCTATCTGCAGACCGGCCGCCCGCAGTTCGTCAGCGCCGTGCTGATAGGCCTTTTCCACCACGATGCCGGCGCCCACCACCGTGCCGCCCGCCTGTTCGACCACGTTCATCAGACCCCGCAACGCCTCGCCGTGGGCAAGGAAGTCGTCGATGATCAATACGTGCTCACCGGCCTTCAGATAATCCTGGGTCACCAGGATGGTGTTGACGTTGCCGTGGGTATAGGATCTTACCGGGCAGGAATACACCGTGTCCGGGATGTTGGACGACTTGGACTTTTTCGCCGACACCAGCGGGACGCCGTATTTCTGCGCCACCAGGGTGGCGATGGCGATGCCGGAGGCCTCGATGGTGAGGATCTTGTCCACCGGCTTGTCACCGAAACGGCGCTTGAATTCCTCCGCCAGTTTCTCCATAAACAGGATGTCCATCTGGTGGTTGATGAAACTGTCCACCCGCAGCACGTTACCGGGTGCCACCTTGCCGTCACGGCGGATGCGGTCCTCTAACAACTGCATAGCCTGTCCTCCCCTCTAAACAGAAAAAGGCAGAGAAGGATATCTTCTCTGCCATCGATATTGCGGGATCATCGATAGCCCGGTCCTTTACGGTGACCGGATAGAGACATCAAAACCATATCTTTTGATTTATATCGACAAAAAAGAATATATTGGAACCATTATACCGTTCTTTGCGGAAAATGTCAATGCAACCAACCGGAAAATCCGGCAAAATTTGCACTTTTTTGCAAATTTTCAGCCATCCTTTCCGCCATCCTCCCCATCGCTGTCCCGAAAGGCGAACAGCCGTTGGCCCAGATAGTTGAACCCGGTGAACAGGCACATACCGGTGAGCATCGCCACGTTGTCCTGTGCCGCCTCGGAAGCGCCGGACAGCGCCCACCGCATCAACGGCTCGGCGATGCCATAGGCAAGGGCATAGCACACCCCGATGTTGACCGCAAACCGCAGCACCGGGCGCCAGCCGGTTTCGGTGTTTTGGAAGGTGAAGTGCTTGTTGAGGAAATAACTGAGGATGCTGGTGAGGATATAGTTGGCGGCAGAGGCGGGCCAATAGGGCACCCCCGCCAGGTTGTAAAGGCCAAACATAATGGCGCTGCCCACCAGGGTGTTGGTCACCCCCACCAGCAGAAATTTCAGCAGTTTGGCGTCGATTAGGCTCCGCAGTTTTTTCATACCCTCACCTCCCGGAATGGTTGTCCCTATTGTACCACACCGGCAAAAAGGTGTCAAATACACCGTGAAAACGCCGCCCGGACAGCCCCCGTGAGGGTGGGCACAACGAGGTTAGCGGCCGGTAGAAACACCGAGCACCCCCCATCGTCCCTGCGACCTTGCACAAACTTGACTACGTTCCTCACTCCTAACTCCTCACTCCTCACTCCTTTTCCCCATTGCATAGAAAAAGAGCCTGCCCGAAATCGGGCAGGCTCTTTTGGATTGTTTTCTAACCGCTGATTACAGCAGCTCGATGATGGCCATCTCGGCGGCGTCGCCACGGCGAGCGCCGGTCTTGATGATGCGGGTGTAGCCACCGTTGCGCTCAGCATACTTGGGAGCGATCTCGTCAAACAGCTTTTTGCACACAG
>CAYSRL010000160.1:0-3175 GCA_964433515.1 uncultured Ruminococcus sp. | reverse complement strand
GCCCGCCCCTATTACATCGTCGAGGTGGAGGGTGAGCAGATCACCGTCTATGGCGATGTGGATTCTGCCTCTTGTGCGGAATATAGGTAATAAAAGCGGTTAACGAAAACCCCGGTCTTTGACCGGGGTTTTCTGTTTGCAGATCGGTTAGATGCGAAGGCTCCCTCCCCGAGAGAGGATTGGTTCCAGTCTGCTTTTGCACAGACTTGACCATACGCAAAAAAACAGGTGTCCGGCGGACACCTGTTTTTTTACTTTCTTATTCTTCTGCCGGTTTTTCCGCTTTCGGTTCCGGGAGCACCACCAGACCGCCGAATCGCTCCGGCCGTTTGATGTGGTTCCACGCCTCGTAAGCCGAACGGCTCTCCGGCTCTTCCAGCAGGATCTTTTCCTCGGTCTCCTGCTCCGGGATCAATACCTGCTCGGTGATATGGTACACCCGGCCGTCGTATTTAAACCGATAGTGACGGTTGCCGATGGTGTGCTCGCCGTATACGTACGTCTCCCGCTCCCGGGGGGCTCTGTGATGATTGCCGTGTCTGTTGTTACCCATCCTTGTTTACCTTCCTTTACTCCTCGGTCAGTTCCACAGCCTGACGAATGAGCTGTACTGCCTTTTCGATGCCCAGCCGTCCGGAATTGACACACAAGTGATAGTTCTTGCGGTCGCCCCAGATGCGGTCGGTATAGTATTCGTAGTGGCGGGCACGGGTGCGGTCCTTGTCCCGGATAACCTGCTCGATGCGGCGCTCCTCTTTGCCGTATTCCTCAACACAGCGGCGCACACGGGAGGCCATATCGGCGCAGACAAACACGCTGAACACCTCCACCTCGTCCCGGAGTATGTAGTCGGCGCAACGGCCCACGATCACACAGGGGCCCTGGGCCGCCACCTTTTTGATGGCGTTGCACTCGGCAATATGAATCTGGTCGGACATCGACCGGTCATTGGCATAGTGATAGCCGCCGGTGGACAGATTAAACAGCAAACTGCTGATAAACTTCTGCTCCTCCTGCTGGACAAATTCGTTGGACAGACCGCTGTTTTTGACCTCTTCGTCCACAAACTTACGGTCATAAAAGGGAATCCCCAATTCCGCCGCCAGACGCTTTCCGATCTCGCTGCCGGCGCTGGCGTATTCCCGGCTGATGGCAATAACTCTGTGTTTCATACCCTCTTCTCCCCTGTTTTGCGACAAAATTCCGCATCTTTACTTAATTTTACCCGATAACACCGGGGTTTGTCAACCGTAGTGGACAACATATTTTATCGGTTTGGGGAGAAAATTATGCCATTTTACTGGTAGATTTTAACAAGGCTCAGGATATTTTCAGTTGTAGGCGGAATTTATCGGATATCATCGCAATAAACTCCGAATTGGTGGGCTTGCCCCGCTCGTTGTGGATGGTGTAACCAAAATAGGCGGTGAGAGTATCCACGTCGCCACGGTCCCAAGCCACCTCGATGGCGTGGCGGATGGCCCGCTCCACCCGGCTGGAGGTGGTGCCGTGGCGCTTTGCCACCGCCGGATACAGCCGTTTGGTGACCGCATTGATGATCTCGCCGTCCTCGATCGCCATCAGGATGGCATCCCGCAGGTATTGATACCCCTTGATGTGGGCGGGGACGCCAATCTGGTGAATGATCTCGGTGACCTGCATCTCCAGATGGCGGTTGCCTGCCATGGGCCGGGCATCGTCAGCGCCGCCCCACAGGGACAGAATCCGCCCGGCCATCGCCCCGGCATCAAAGGGCTTGAGGAAATAATAGTCCGCACCGGCGGCCATCACCTCCCGCTCCAGGGTGGGGTTATCAAACCCGGACATAATCATCACCCGGGGCCGGGGAATGATCTCCCTCTGCTCGATCCCCTCCAGCACCCCCAAAGCATCCAGCCGGGGTAGAAACACATCCATCAACAATACGTCCGGGTGATAGGTCTCCAACGCCTCCAGCACCGCCCGTCCGTCCTTTTCCGTCATCGTCACATCCAATCCCTGGGCCCGCATCTCGTTGGCGCAGGGAATGGCAAAATACTCGCTGTTGTCCGCCAAAAGGACACTGATTTTTCTGCTCATAGTTCTCCGATTCTCCTCTGTTTTTTTGCCGGCAAGATTATTCTAGCACAAATGCCATTTTTTGGCAATAGTAAAATGACAAAAAATGGTAATTTCATTCGACAAAATCCGACGAACCGCACGGTTGTGGGGTTTGTCGGGGGTAGGAACGGACGAAAAAACACGCCCCGGCAAGGTTGCCGAGGCGTGTTTTTTGGTTGTAAAGCCAAACCGCTTTACAGGTATTATTGCTCCATTAAAGCGTCCAGTTGCTCCGGGCTCTGGACCCCCACCGCCATAGCGGTGGCTTTGCCACCCTTGATCACCACCAGGGTGGGGATGCTCTGGATCCGGAAGGTCTCCGCCAAGGCGCCCTGGTCGTCCACGTCCACCTTGCCCACCGCATACTCGGGGTGGGCGGCGGCATAGTCCTCCAGAATGGGAGCCATCATCATACAGGGGCCGCACCAGGCGGCCCAGAAATCCAACAACACCGGTTTGTCAGCCTGCAGGACTTCTTTCTCAAAATTCTCTTCGGTAATGTGTAACACAGACATCGTCATTCTCCTTGATCTTTAGATTTATAATACAGCATACAATGGCAATACCCCTCAAAGTCCGGGTCGGCGATTTGCTCCCGGAATTCCTTGCAGATGCATTTGAACTCCTCGGTCTTGGGAAGTCGGCAAGGACAATAGCCGCCTTTCGCTTTCAGCCCCGCTTTGATGCGTTCCACCACTTCTTTGTTTTCGTTCAGTCGTACCGCCATTGGAATCACCTCTTTCTGATTATAGTATACAGCATATTACCGCATTATGCAAGTGGGAGAATTTAACTTCCCCCGGTCACGGCCGGCGCCGTGCCAACTCCCTCAAGAGGGAGCCTTTGCTTTAAATTGGTCTATGAAAAAAGATCCGTGGCGGTTGCCACGGATCTTTTAAACTTCATTAAAATGCGATCTTGGACTCGATATACTCCTTCAACTCGCTGATCGGCACACGCACCTGCTCCATGGTGTCACGGTCACGGACGGTGACGGCGTTGTCAGCGGGGGTGTTTTCGTCGCCCACGGTCTGGAAGTCCACGGTGATGCAGTAGGGAGTGCCGATCTCGTCCT
>CAYSRL010000159.1:0-3192 GCA_964433515.1 uncultured Ruminococcus sp. | reverse complement strand
GGCTAAACAGTTAAAGATTACCGACAGTGCTCTTGCGGCGATCATTGAGTGCTATACGGCTGAGGCTGGTGTGCGTACGTTAGAGCGTCAGTTGGCGACCCTGTGCCGTAAGACCGCCGCAGTGCTGGTAGAGGGCGCCGGCGACAGCGTATCGGTCACCGCCTCGAATCTGGAGACCTATCTGGGGCCCAAGAAATATAAGCCCGATAACCATAGCCGCCGGGACGAGGTGGGCGTGGTCAACGGTCTGGCCTGGACCGCTGTGGGCGGTGCCACGATGCCCATTGAGGTGGCGGTGCTCGACGGCACAGGCAAGGTGGAATTGACCGGCAATCTGGGTGACGTGATGAAGGAATCCGCTAAGACCGCCATTAGTTATGTGCGCTCCCGGGCGGACGACTGGCATATTGACAAGGAGTTCCACAAGAACAAGGATATTCACATCCACGTGCCGGAAGGCGCCGTGCCGAAGGACGGCCCCTCTGCCGGTGTGACTATGGCCACCGCCATTGTGTCCGCTCTGACCGGGATTGCGGTCAAGAGTGACGTGGCAATGACCGGCGAGATCTCTCTCCGGGGTCGGGTTATGCCCATCGGCGGTCTGCGGGAAAAGACGATGGCCGCCTATGCCCATCGGATGACCACCGTCATCATCCCGGAGGACAATGCCCCGGATCTGAGCGAGGTGGATGCGGTGGTTAAGGAGAAGACCCGCTTCATCACAGCCCGCAATCTGGATACGGTCATCGGCAACGCCCTGACCGCCGATCCGACGGCGATACGATAATAGGGGAGGAAGCGTTATGAATCTGCATTCTGCGGCCTTTGAGATGGCGGCGGGTATTTCCTCCCAGTTGCCGGCGTCCACCCTGCCGGAGGTGGCCTTTTCGGGACGCTCCAACGTGGGCAAATCCTCGCTGATCAACCGTTTGGTGAACCGTAAGGCGCTGGCCCGTACCAGCGCCACCCCCGGAAAAACGGCCACCATCAATTTCTATCGCTTGGATTCTCTGCGGATGGTGGATCTGCCCGGCTATGGCTATGCCAAGGTGTCGGACAGCGAACGCCGTCGTTGGTCGGAGTTGATCGAGGGCTATTTTGACGACGACCGGGACCTGCGGCTGGTGCTCCAGTTGTGGGATATCCGCCACGACCCCAGCAAGGACGATTACCAGATGATTGAGTATATGGTGGATCGGGAGATCCCCTTTATCATTGTGCTGACCAAGTCGGATAAACTCAACAAGACCGAACGGGCCAAACGGTTGGCGGCTTTTGATGAGATTTTGGCCGATTTAGAAGGTATCACGGTGATTCCTTTCTCTGCCGTCAACGGAGAGGGCGCCAATGAGATCCGGGAGATCCTGGAACAGGTGACCGGCGATGACCAATAAGGAAATCCGGGAGATTGCTCTGCGGCAATCTGCAATAGACCTGAACTGTCTGCCGGAGGATTTTAACCGGACGGATCATGTTATAACCGAATCTATGGCCTCTCCCAATGCCCGCCGGTATCTGCCGCTTCCCTTTGATTGCGATATGGTTAGTTACGGCAGTAACATCGTGGCGACGATCCATCCAAAATATCGGGAAATTGTGGAGGAGTATTTGTCTTCCTATTCTGTTGGTAATGCGATGGAAACACCACATTTGCATCGGCTGAACGAGGCTTTTGCACCCTATGGATTGGGTGTGTGTTTTATGGCGGAGTATTTTCTGCCGGATGTGGAGCGATTACAGGAATTGCCCTGCGCCTACACGCTTAAATTGCTGTATCCACAAGATCTTGCTGATTTATACACCGAAACGTGGAGTAACGCCTTGTGCGCTAAACGGAAACACCTGGACGTATTGGCGGTGGGTGCGTATGACGGTGACCGACTGATCGGACTTGCTGGATGCTCCGCCGATTGCGACTTAATGTGGCAAATCGGAGTGGATGTGTTGCCTGAGTATCGCCGGCAAGGTATTGCCAGTGCGCTGACTTCCCGTTTGGCGTTGGAGATTCTGGATAGGGGAAAGGTCCCTTTTTACTGTTGTGCCTGGTGCAATCTAAAATCAGCCCGCAATGCGATTCGAAGCGGGTTTACCCCCGGTTGGGTAGAGATGACGGTGCGATCCACCGATTTGATCGAGGAACTGAACAAGATATAAAAAAGCACGGTATGCGGATAGCATACCGTGCTTTTCGCTTACTATTACAAGGCTTTTGTGGTGTAAAGTCTAATCGCTTTACATAGATTCCGGAGCACCCAGTTTCATCATAGCCAGGGTGTTGTGCAGTCCGATGCGCACCGCATCGCACAGAGCCAGACGTGCCATCATCAGATCGGCATCAACGCCGGAAACGTGGCAGGCATTATAGAATTTGTGGAACAGGGTTGCCAACTCCAGGGCATACCGGGTGATGCCGGAGGGGTCGTAATTCTTGGCACATTCCACCACCGTCTTCTCCAGTGAGGAGAGGTGACGGATGAGTTCCCGCTCCTCGGGAGCGGTCAACAGGGCCAACTGATCGGCGGTGGCTGGGGTGATCTCCACGCCGGATTCCTTCATTTTGCGGAAGATGGAATGGATGCGGGCGTGGGCGTACTGCACGTAATACACCGGGTTGGAGGAGGACTGCTCGATGGCCAATCCAAGGTCAAACTCCATCTGGGTGTTGGCCTCACGCTGATTGAAGAAGAAACGGGCGGCATCCACCGGCACCTCGTCCAGCAGGTCGCTGAGCTGAATGGCCTTGCCGGAGCGCTTGGACATACGGACGATCTCGCCGTCCCGCACCAAACGCACCAACTGCATCAGCACCACGTTCAGATTATTGCCATCCATCCCCACAGCGTCCATTGCGCCTTTCATACGTGCCACGTGGCCGTGGTGATCGGCACCCCACACGTCGATGAGGGTGTCGTAACCCCGCAGAAATTTATTGCGGTGATAGGCGATATCGGCGGCAAAATAGGTGGGGTTTCCGTTGGCACGAACCAGCACTTCATCCTTGATGCCTTCCTCTTCGCCGTCCCGGTTCAGGTGCTTTTTGGGCTGATATTTCTCGCCGTATTCACCGGCTTTATACCACAAAGCGCCGTCCTTTTCATAGGTCAGACCCTTTTCGGTGAGGATGTCGATGACTTCTTTGAGTTCACCGTTGTTGTGGAGGGTGGACTCGGTAAACCAACGGTCGCCCCGGCA
>CAYSRL010000158.1:0-3197 GCA_964433515.1 uncultured Ruminococcus sp. | reverse complement strand
AATAAAAAGCCAAGCTGCCATCAAGCAGCTTGGCTTTTTCGTCGTTTGCACGATATAACCGGGCACCGCTTATAAAAGTGTGCCTTTGTGTCTGTTCGATTTATTGAAACCGGGTGTTTCCGATCAACAAATTACTCGATGGATATACCTTGCTCATTTGTAATATCTATTTTGAAAATTTCTCCAAGTTGCAGCGGGTATGTTTCCATAACGGTGCCGTCAAATTCAATACGCACATAATTGTCTGTTACTGTTGTGGGGTCATCCGCAAGAACACCGGCTATTTTTTCGGTAGAAACGTGTATTTGGCTGCCTATTTCCACCATACTGTTTCCTGTGTTGGTGACTTCGATCAACATGGTGGTATCGGTTACTTCTACTACTTTCGCTATAAAATAAAGTTGAACCTCATCCTCTTTGATGTTACAAGCGCCCAGGGTCAGTAAACAGGCTAGAATTAACACGAAAGCCATCCATTTTTTCATAGGTATAACCTCCATCGTCAAATTTTCCGTTCCGGTTGCTTATATACTATCACACGAAGGCAACTTTTGCAAGAGCAGACAAGGCGGGTGGATCCGCTACGGCTGTTACCGGCTTGCGAGAGCCGCCCGGTATACCTCAGTTGCACAGATAGCGGTTGTTTTCCAATTATTACAATCTTGTCATAAATATAGCCTTTTGGAGAGGGGTCTGCTATAATCGGCAAAAAGAAACCGATCACGACAAGAGGTGTGGATCATGGACATCATCCGTGAATATTTCGGCATCGGCGGGTATCAGCGCACCCCCGAGGGCGCTTATTCCTGGCAGCATCTGACCTTTGTGGGTCTGCTGATGGCGGCGATGGTGGGTCTGGCGGTGTGGCTGGGCCGGCGCAACCGCCTCCGGGAGGAGCGGGACAAAAACCGGGTTCTCTGTTGGGCGGCGGTGCTCATTGACGGTCTGGAACTGATCAAAATTGCCATCGCCTGCTGGTCCCAGCAGCAAAGCGGCGAGCCTTGGTACGACGGCATCCTCTATAACCTGCCGTTGTTCCTCTGCTCCATCCAGTTGGTCACCATCCCTCTGGCGGCCTTTGCCAAAGGCCGGCTGAAAGAGGCGGCGCTGGATTTTGTGTCCATCTTCGGCCTGTTGGGGGCGGTGTTGGGCACCGTGGGCGCCGCCCAGAACTACAACGCCTATCCGGTGCTGGGTTTTGACAATATGGTGTCCGGGTTCACCCATTGCATTTCCGGGTTTGTGGCGCTGTATATCCTGGTTTCCGGTATGGCCAGTATGAAAAAACACAACATCCCCCTGACCTTTGCGATCCTGCTGGCTTTTGTGGGCGGCGCCTTTATCGCCAATGGGGCGGTGGATTACAACTATATGTTCCTGCGGCAGGGTGACGGCACCCCCTATGACATCCTCTACGGTCTGGTGGGGGGTGACCCGGTGGCCTACCCGGTGGGGGTCGTTCTGCTGTTCGTGGTGTATATCCTGCTGTTTTACGGCGGATATTATCTGGCCGGTAAGACCAAAAAGGAAAAGGAGCCTGTCACTTTTTGACAGGCTCTTGCCTTTTGTGTCGGAATATGGTATAATGCACAGGCATTCTTAAAACGGAGGTACACAATGAAAAAATGGTTATCTCTTGTGGCGGCGTTGCTGCTGACCCTCACCGCCTGCGGCGAGACCGGACAGGCCTCTTCCGACCCCACCACGACCACCGCTCCGGCGGTCACTCCGGATATTGTCATCGAGGACATCGACTGGGAACTGACCACCGATAAAGACGGAGAGGACACCTATCTGGCCATCACCTATACCAATCATTCCGCATACACCTTATCCTCTTTCAAAATGAAATTCAAGGAGAAAGAGGATCTGACCGAGGAACAGCGGGACGCCTATTGGGCGGCGCTGGAAGAGAGTCAGGGCGAGGATGCGGTGGAAACCCTGCGGGAGATGCGGGCGATGCTGGAGATGGAGGGCGGCCCCGGCCTTTTGCTGTATGCCAAAGACACCAACGCCGCCCAGCCCGGCGCCACCGCCACCGTCCGGTGCCTGGTCAACGACCAGTTGGACAGCCGCAACGTGGCGTTCCCGGAATTGTATACCCCTTACATTGCCGACATCGAATATCAAAACGGCGAGGAAACGGTGATCATCCACTATAATTTTATCAACCAGTCTTATACGGTGCGGTAAATTGTAGAATTTTGCGTTTTTTTGCACAATCTTATTGAAAAAGTGAACGGCTTGTGCTATAATGCCGACAATATGTGACAAGAGGAGGGTGAGAGGACCTGTGTTGACGCTGTTGGAGATCTCTTTTGACGAAAATCTGATACGTATTGGCAGCGTGGTTGCCATCGTTGTGGTTGGAGTCATCGTTACCGCCGTCGTTGTCCCCGTTGTTCAGGCTTTTAGAGCCGACCTGAAATACATCAATATGGAGATAAGCCGTACCGAGGGACGGGAGCAGGCCCATTGGATAAAGCGCAGACGCCAGTTGTGGCTGTCGCTCATCCCCTTTTATCGGTATCATTAAATAGAAGATCCCCGAGAAAGATCCCTTCTTGACGAAGTGGCTTTCTTGGGGATTTTTTTATTTTCCCAGTTTCCGGGTGGTGTAATTCTGTTTTGGCGGCGCACAATGGATAGGAAAGGGATGATGTGATGAAAGCGCTGATCGAAATGCAGGGCATCTGCAAGGAATACAGGCTGGGCGGCGAGCGGGTGAAAGCGCTGGACCGGGTGGATTTTGCGGTTAAGGCGGGGGAGATGGTGGCGATCCTGGGCCCCTCCGGGTCGGGGAAATCCACCCTGATGAATCTGCTGGGGTGCCTGGATACCCCCACCGCCGGCCGGTATTGGCTGGCGGGACAGGCTGTGGACGGAATGACCGAGGGGCAACTGTCCCGGGTGCGGTGCCGGACGGTGGGGTTTGTGTTTCAGAATTTCCAGTTATTGCCGGGGCTTTCCGCCCGGGAGAATGTGGAGTTGCCGCTGATCTATCGGGGGATAGCGGAGCGCACCCGGCGGAAAATGGCAGAGGAGAGTTTGCGCCGGGTGGGGCTAGCCTCCCGGATGGATCACCGTCCCGGGCAGTTGTCCGGCGGTCAGCAACAGCGGGTGGCGATAGCCCGGGCTATTGCCGGGCGGCCGCCGGTGCTGTTGGCGGACGAGCCCACCGGCACTCTGGACACCGG
>CAYSRL010000157.1:0-3219 GCA_964433515.1 uncultured Ruminococcus sp. | reverse complement strand
CGTATGATCCCAATCAAAAAGGCCGATGCAACCGTTGGTTGCATCGGCCTTTTTTGATGTAAAGATTTCGGTTAGAGCATAGGCTCCCTCTTTCGGCGTTTTTACACTCTCTCCAGAATGAACTTGGTGATCTCCTCCTGCACGCCGGGCATACCGGGCACCGGCTCCACGCCGTAGTGCATCGGCTCAAAGCCGTGGCCGCCGGCGATGGAATACAGCAGGCGGGTGTTGGCGCCGGCTTCCGTCAACTTGTCAAACAGTTTTTCGGAGTGGCGGGGCAACACGTGATAGTCGCTGGTGCCGGCAATCAGCAGCGTGTCGGGGGTGTCGGCAGACACGTAGGAAATGGGGCTGACCCGCAGGCGCTCCGCCTCGGTGTCGCCGCCCTCGGGGAACAGATAGCCGTGGTCAAACCACATGGCCTGCTCGTCGGTCAGGTCGGTGATGGGGCTCATGGGGGCGATGCCCCGGACGGTATAGGGGTCGGAATAGGACTGGGGGGTGCGGAAAGAGTCGCCCTTGCTCATACCGATCATCAGCGCCAGATGGGCGCCGGCGGAGTGGCCGGAGATAAAGAAGTTGTCCCGGTCGATCCCCCATTCGTCGGCGTGGCGGGCCACAAACCGCAGCGCATCAAAGCAGTCGGTGACGATATCCGGCAGAAATACCCCCTCCTGGGTGACCCGATAGTCGGTGGTCACCACCGCAAAACCGGCCTCCAACAGGGCGTTGACCGATACCCGGGCATAGTTGAGCATACCCAGCCGCTCCTCCACATACCAGCCGCCGCCGGGGAGGACGAAATACAGGGGATCTTTGTCATACACTTTGTTTGCCGGGGGCAAATAGGTCAGTTCCAACTCCCGCTGAGGGGTGGATTTGTATACGTGGTGGAATTGTTTGCTGCGTTCTAATGCGTCCATAGCGGTTCTCCTTTACAGTTCAACGATTCTGTGGGTGCTGTCGTAACAGCACATGGCCGGCAGGGTGACGTAATGCACCCCGTCCTTGTGGGTGTCCTGTCCCCAATGGTAATGCCCCTGATACACCGCCTTCACCTTGCCGGAATCGGCCAGGATGCGGTGCGCCTCATCGGCGTTGACGGGACGGTGGTCGGCGGGACAGGCGGCGTCCAGATTCTGGTGCAAAAACACGTACACGTCCCCCGGTGCGGCGGCCAATCGCTCCGCCAGTCCCTCGGTGGGCAGATAGCACTGATCCCAATGGAATGCGTGGGGGTGATAGGGCGTGCCGTCCGGATTGTAGTTGGCGGAGAGGAACAAAAGGGTGTTATCCCCGTCCACCCAGTCCAGCGGCTCGCACCCGCCAAGCAATGCGTAGAACTCCTCCGGCTCGAACACATAGGCGTCGTGGTTGCCCATTACGCAGACGGTGGGGATGGGGCAGGCGGCGAACAGGGCGGCGATCTCTGCCATATTCTGTTCCTCTTTTTCCCGGGTGTTCTCGGTGTCGGTCAGGTCTCCCAGGCAGACGATCAGGTCGCACCCGGCGGCTTCAAAGTCCCGATAGGCGGCCTTCATCTTGTCCAGACTGCGGTTGTTGTAGCGGTTGCCGCAGGTAACCTCTTGGGAAGAATAATGGGGGTCGGTGTAAATGCCCAGTTTCATATCATCCCTCCAATTCTTTAATAATCAAGTTGGTGACGTTGTCGATGGTGTGGGTGGCCGTCGCCTTGAGTTCTTCGTTGCCGTGCTCCATAGCGTAACTGTAGAAGGCCTCGATCATCGCCAGATCGTTGAGGTTGTCCCCCACGGCGATGACGTTCTTCTCCGCCACCCCGAAGTGGCGGCAGAGATGGCGGATGCCCTCTGCCTTGTCGATGCCGACAGGGGCGATGTCCACGCACCACCAGTTCTGGAGCGGGTTGACGGCGTGCCCGTATTTCTCCCGGATCTGGGCGGTGAGCACCGCCGCCTCATCGGGCCCCGCCAGAAAGGTGGCCATTTTGTAAAAGGCGGGGATGTCCGGCATCGTTTCCGGGAGATACTCGTATTCCTCTTTGTAATCGGCGGTGGCCACCCGCTCGCATTTGTCGTCGTAGTTGATATACACCATCGGCCCGCCCCAATTCAGAATATCGGTGACAAAGGCCCGGGTGTCCAGGCTGTCGCACTCGAATTTGAACAGGAGATTTCCATTCCGGTCGGTGGCATAGCCGCCGTTGCAGGAGGCGAGAAAGTCGAATTCTTCCCCCAGTTCCTCCTGCAGCTGGGAGAGAAAACCCGGGCCCCGACCGCTGATGACGCCGAATTTGTTGCCGGCGGCCCGCCAACGGCGGATGGCGGTGAGTTTTTCCTCGTCGATACCCCCGTGGTTGAGGGTACCGTCATAGTCGGTGGCGATCAGGCGCATAAAGGGTGCCCTCCTCTGACGGTGGTTTTGTTAAAGACAGTATACTAGCAAATGAAAAGAAATGCAAGAAAAAAAGCAAAAGGCCGACTCGGAAGAGGCGGCCTTTTGCTTGGCTGTTGTGAACGGTTTAGGTACTGACAATAATTTATAACTTCTTCATTTGTTTTATTGTCAAATCTTTGTCTATCCACAAGGTCTTTTTTTGCTGTGACGAACCATTATGATGCCAACTTAAAGGTGGCCTTTTATGATATTAAACCATGGTTCTTGATTTCCTGTTCATTCTTTTTAACATTGATTGAAGTTTAGGTATATTATATCGCAACACTAACGTCGGCAGTATATTTAAAAACAAATTAACTACTGCAATGGGAAGCGCTATAGAGAAGGCACACACATTCGGTATAAACAACATTGGCAAAAAACCGATAGGGTAAGACGATCTGTGAGTGAGTACGCCTTTATTACACTCAATAATAAATTTTTCTATGTACTCAGGACTATTCGGTTTTGCCAAATTCTTTTTACTAAACCCACCAAGACCGCCAAGTTCCCATACTTTGTCTTTCCAACTACGCACTTTTAGTTTTTTATAAACAGTCTTTTCTGCTTCCGATACGTTATATAACGGATTATTTACACCGAAAAACTTATCCGGCATTTTATTTATGATAATTGCAAGAATACCGTCAAGTGCAAATTGCAATGCCGTACATATAACTACCAAAATGATTACATTATACCAAGCGGCCGTACCCCATATTATGTTTATCACCGATATGATAAGCATGGCTATACCGATTACTGTTAGATAAAGTTTCATAACGCACCGTACTCCAAAGGCTT
>CAYSRL010000156.1:0-3237 GCA_964433515.1 uncultured Ruminococcus sp. | reverse complement strand
AGTGCAACGCCTTCGGCCGTCGGAATATGAAAGTGTATATTCTGGAATAAGTGAAAACGCATTAAAAAACAGCAGGAGTTTTCCTGCTGTTTTTTTGCGCCCCCTTCATCCGCAATCCCCCCACCAACCCCAAACCAACCCCGTAGGGGAGGGCCTCCGTGCCCTCCCGCAATCCCCCCACCAACCCAACCCACCCCTACATTTACCGCGGCCCACCATCCTCCCACACTCGTCCATTATCCTTTCGCAATAAAAAAATATCGAATTTCGATAAAATAATTATTGACAAACGATAATTTTGGTGCTATGCTGATGACAGAAACAGACGAATTTGTCTGTAACCTTTCAACTTTAGGAGGAAGCAACTATGTGGAACAGTAAAAAATCGGTCACCTTATCCATCGTGGTGTGTTGGGTGGTGGTGGTCATTCTTACCGTCTGCGTCTTTTTCGGACCTTGGATCGTGGAATCTTGGTTTGCCAAATATCGTGGTTGGGATGCTGGCAGCACCGGTATGCTTCAGGTATCGTGCCTGTTCAAAATGGCGTTCTATCCTTGCGCCGTGTTTGCCTATGTGACTCTATACAGTTTGATCCGATTGTTATTCAACATCCAAAAGGAAGAGATATTTATCCACAAAAACGTCACCTATCTCCGGCGTATCTCTTGGTGCTGTTTTGCGGTGGCGCTGATCACCCTCGTGAGCGGTGTGTTTTACCTTCCTTATATGATGGTGGCTGTTGCCGCCGCTTTTGTAGGGCTGATGCTCCGGGTGGTGAAGAATGTGCTGCAGAGCGCCGTTGAGATCCGGGAAGAAAACGAACTGACCATTTAAAGCGAGGGAAGACGATGATTACGATTGATCTGGACGTGTTGTTGGCGATGAACAAAATGACCTCGCTGGAGTTGGCGGAGCGGGTGGGCATCACCCCGGCAAACCTGTCCATTCTGAAAACCGGCAAGGCCAAGGCCATCCGTTTTTCTACCCTGGACGCCATCTGCAAGGCGCTGAATTGCCAGCCCGGCGACATCATCAAATACAGTGAAAAGGAGTGACCGTTATGGAGCAGAATCGTTATGTACCCCCGGTCCCGCAGCCGCCTCCCTATACCCCGCCTGTGTCGGTGCCCTGTGCGGTGCCGGCTCGTCCGCCGAAACCGCTGTTCCCTTTGAGTCGGGGGGATACCGCCTTTGCCCTTTGCGGGGTGGTGGGGTGTATCCTGCTGTCGGTCTGGGGTCTGTTCGGCGGGATGGCGCTGGGTTATCTGCTGTCGATGGCGGCATTGTTGGTTTTGTTTTTGATCTATTTCGCCAAAGGCGGCCGATGGACTCTCTTGTCGGCGGTGTCCGGTCTGCTGGCCTTGGGTATGGGTGCCGTGTTTGTGTGCACCACCAACGGAAGCGTGCGTTTTTTCGGTACGGTTCTCGGCTTTTTGCTGGCGCTGGTCTGCTTTGACGGTCTGGTGAACGGCAGGTCTGTCGGCAACCGTCAGACGGTGGGCGTTTTCTTTGGCGCCGTTTCGGCCTTGGGCAACGTCGGCATGGCGATAAGATCTCTGTTCTCCAACGGAAAAGGTGACAAAAAAGCGGTGGGCAAGGTGCTGATCGGCCTGCTGTGCTCTCTGCCGGTGGTGGCGGTGGTGGTGCCTCTGCTGATCTCCTCCGACTATGCTTTTCGGGGTCTGATGACCAATTTGTTCAGCGATGCCGCCGCCACCATCGCCAAGTCGGTGTTCGGCCTTCTGTTGGCTTTGCCGGCGGTGTCTTATGGCTTTTCGTTGAAATACCGCCGCACCGCCACCCTCAGACCCGGCGGGTTTGCCGGCATCGAGAACGTGTATATCGTGTCCTTTCTGTCGGTCATCAGCCTGTGTTATCTGCTGTATCTCTACTCTCAGTTGGCGTATTTTTTCAGTGCCTTCCGGGGTTTTCTGCCGGAGGGGGAGATCACCTATGCCCAATACGCCCGCAAAGGCTTTTTCGAGATGTGCGTGATTGCGGTGATCAATCTGGGGCTGGTTTTTTTGGCTATGCTGTTGGCGAAAAAACGAAACGGCAAGGTGGGTCACGGCGTTAAGGCTGTCGCCACGTTTATCGCCCTGTTCACGCTCATCATCATTGCCACCGCTATCTCCAAGATGGTGCTGTATATCGCCGCCTACGGTATGACGGTGCTCCGGCTGACCACCAGTGCCTTTATGGTGTTTCTGGCGGTGGTGTTTGTCACCGCCATCCTGCGCATCTATATCCGCCGTGTCAATGTGGTGAAGACCGCTTTGCTGACCGCCGGGTTGGTGGTGTTGGTGCTGGGCGTGGGGAATGTGAACGGCATCTGCGCCCGGTACAACTATGAGGCGTATATGACCCAGAAGTTGGACACCGTGGACGTGCAGGCGATGTATGAACTGGGGGATGAGGGCATCCCCTATCTGGTGAAACTGACCTATTGTGCGGATGAGAGCGTGTCCTCCCCGGCCAAAGCGTATCTGATAGATGCCTATCTGTACGACTATTTTGAAGATATGCAGAGCGCCGGCGGCATCACGGTGGAAACGCTGAAAGCGAGAGAGCCGGACAAGGGATTCTCCCATTTCAGTCCGCCCCGGTCGGCGGCTTATGACAGCCTGTACCGGTATGTGGAGCAGTATCCCGACTTTGCCGTTTGGTGCTGGTCCTGTTCTCCTTGGTGCGAAACGGTTTGACCGTCAACCGGTCACGAGGCCGTGGCACCGCCACGGCCTCTCTCCCCACCAACCCCAAACCAACCCCGTAGGGGAGGGCCTCTGCGCCCTCCCGCCAGATCGAACGCATACCGGATGGGAATCCATCCCGGAATGCATCCATACATTCTCTACAACCAGATTGTTTGTGGTCGTAGGGGCGATTCACGAATCGCCCGCAGGAAACCACCAACCCCAAACCAACCCCGTAGGGGAGGGCCTCTGCGCCCTCCCGCCAGATCGAACGCATACCGGATGGGAATCCATCCCGGAATGCATCCATACATTCTCTACAACCAGATTGTTTGTGGTCGTAGGGGCGATTCACGAATCGCCCGCAGGAAACCACCAACCCCAAACCAACCCCGTAGGGGAGGGCCTCTGCGCCCTCCCGCAATCCCCTCGCACCGACCCAACCCACCCCTACATTGACGGCGGCCCACCACCCTCCCACACTCACCTCATTATCCTTTCGCAATAAAAAAATATCGAATTTCGATAAAATAATTATTGACAA
>CAYSRL010000155.1:0-3240 GCA_964433515.1 uncultured Ruminococcus sp. | reverse complement strand
AGTCTGTGCGGGGTTTGCGGGAGGGCACGGAGGCCCTCCCCTACGAGGGTGAGTTGGGGTTGGTGCGAGAATTTTGGTTGGTGCGAGGGCGTAGGGGCGATTCACGAATCGCCCGAAAAGATGGGAGGGCACGGAGGCCCTCCCCTACGAGGGTGGTTTGAGGTTGGTGCGGGGTCCCTCCTTGAGGGAGTCTTGCACCGACCCGAACGCATATAGAAAACCCCCGGCCGGGCCGGGGGTTTTGAGGGTTTATTGGGGGGTGATGATCTCCGGTAATTCGCTGTAAATGATGCCGTAATCGGTCTTAAACGCTACACGGACTTTCAAATCGCCTTTGGCGGGTGTATAGATGCCATAGCCGTTTTTGATATTCTCCTCGGTCAACGTGGTGATGCGAATGGTGGCATTGGTATGGCCGTTCATCCACTGAATATACAACGGTGTGGCGCCGCTGGAAGAGAAAGACACCTTCACTTTCCGGGTGCCCTGATACAGTTCCGCCGTGGAGACCACTTTCACCGATTTCCAATAGCACCACTTGGAGTTCTTGGTGCCGTTGGTAAGGCGGGCCTTATACGTTCCTGCACTAAGACCGGATAACTTGATCACGCTGGCAATATCCACCGTCTTATACTTCACCCAACTGCCGGACGAAGAAGAATATTTATAGATCTGCACCTGGGTATAACTGCTCTTGTTCAGCACATCCAGATACACGGTCTCGCTGGTGCGCCAGTTGGCCTTATCGCCTTTACGGGGGATGATGTCGGTGTTATAGGACACCGTTTGGGCGCTCTCGCTCCCCACCGCCACATAGTCCGAGGCAGTATAGGTGACCGAGGACAACTTGGAATACCGGCAATATTCGTATTTGCTGGCCGGATAAGCCTCCTCCAAAGCGGTGATGGTGTACGTCTTGGAGTGTACGTCCGAGCCGGCCGCCTCTGAGATCTTGACCTTAACGATATTGCCGTATTGGTCACGGGTGATACCGGTAATCATCAGCACGTGACCCTGGCCGGCAATGGTATCGCACAATTTCAGCGACTGCAGATCCTGACTGGCCAACAGCGTCATCCCGGGAATGATCGACCACTGATAAGAAGTATAGTTTTCCTCAATGTTCAGGGCGTAACCGCAGGCCGTGCTGCACACCGCACCGTAATACGTCTTACCATTCAGGTTGCCGTAGTCGCTCAGATCCATCGTGTATATATAACTGTTGGGGTTTTGCAACGCCGTCATAAAGGTATGGAAACTGACGTTCTGCGGCACATACGCCTGTTCGATACGGGTGGAACTGTAAGGCAGACCCTTTTGCTGTACGTTGGCAGGCCAGGTGCTCAGGTTCTGGGGGATGGCCTTTAGAGGGGTAAAGGTGATGTTCACCATCTGCTCCATATTCCACAGAGCGTTCTGCACGCCCTGGTTCTCCGGCTCGTCATCGGTGAGGATCAACTGCTCCGCCTTGGTGGTGGTAGTGGTCTTTTTGGTGGTGGTAACCGTCTTCTTAGTCGTAGTGGTAGTGGTAGTCGTCTTTGTGGTAGAGGTTGTTTTGCTGGTAGACGTTGTCTGGCTAGCCGAAGTGGTGGCGGTGGAAGTGGTGGGTTCCGTTTCAGAGGGTTCCGTTTCAGTGGTTTCGGTCTCGGAGGGCTCCGGCTCGGTGGTTTCCGGTTCGGTAGGTTCGGTTTCCTCCTCCTCTGCCTCGGAAAGGTAATCCTCATACATATCGCCGTTTGCCGCAAAGGCACGGAAACTGGTGGCTCCGGCCGATACGGCAGAAGCATCCTGACCCGTTATCACCTCGTTCGGTTTCAACAGGAAGCGCACATAAGCGGCGTTTTCCGGAGCCAGATCCAACAGTTTTTTAGCCTTAGCCATAAAGGATCCGGTGCAACCGAGATAATCCATCTCGGCATCGTAAAAATACGTGTCGAACGTGGCGCCATCCGGCTTGACGATCACATCCTGCACCGCCATATAGCCGGTGCGGTCATACTCCTCTTCGTCGGTTTCGGCTCCCTCATCGGCAGACAGACCGCCGCTGTGGAAGGTCAACGGCACCACTCCCAGTTTTTTGTTGGCGGTGATCGTGATCTCGTCGCCAAAGGCCTCTGGGTCGGTGATGGCGGAGCCATCCGGGCTATACGCCACAATACGGACAGCCACCGTCTCCGCCGGGATATGCATATCGCCCAGCACCGTCCAGTCGGCGATCACATCGCCGCAGGAAATATAGCCATCAACGCTGTAATAATACACCCGGGCGTAGGCCGCCGATAACCCCTCTGCCGTCTGGGGCAACCGGATGAGCAGGTCGGTGCTGTTGATGAAATCGGTGCGAATCTCAGCGGTATTCTCTTGTTCGGTGCCGGTTTCACTATCCAAAGTGCCAGAGACCCAATCCAGAGAACTGGTCTCCACAGAATAGCGAATCTTTTTGCCGCTGGCGTTGGCAGAGGAGATATCGCCGTAAGCGGTTATTTCCTCGTCACCGTTTTTATACACAAAATAAGGACGAGCATAGATCAGCGTGTCCTCCCGGCTGGCAGGAATGTTGACAATACGGGTCACGTATTCGCCGTAACCGGTGCCCGTCTTGAACAAATATTCACCGCTCACCGTGGTAACAGAACTTTGTCCGATCTTTAAGGCGTTGGGGTTGTTTCCCACCGCTTCTCGGTTGGTGAACACCGCACCCATACCGGTCAAACTGTAAGTAGAGCCGTTAAACTCCACCGTGGCGTCGGTGTAGTCGGTCTTACGCTGTTGACCGTAGGCAAGGCCGTTCGTGGTGAGGCGAAAACGGAACGCCAACGCCACAACGTCGGAACCGTCGCTGGCCTTTTCGTGAACCTCCGCACGGCTGACGCCCAGCAAAGACATCAGTTCTGCCGGGTCGGCGACGGTGGCAGAAGCCCCCATCGGCAATACGCCGCACAGAATGGTGACCGCCAATAACAACGATAACATTTTACGTAAAGTGAATTTCATCATATTCCTCCTGAAGCAAAGGATCTCAATGCATCACCGTGTGCAAAAAGCACAAAAATATCCAAATCTATATTACTATATTCAGCCGTAGTTTGTCAACGGTATTTTTGACCGATTTTCCCATTACCGGATAACGAAAAATCCCGGACACGGAGATCCGTGCCCGGGATGTATTCAGGAGGGTTATTTCGTTTTCTTGTACTTGATGGTAGACCAGCCGGAATAATACTTCACGCCGTTGACGGT
>CAYSRL010000154.1:0-3260 GCA_964433515.1 uncultured Ruminococcus sp. | reverse complement strand
GTTATCTCTCCCTCAGTCCTCGCTTTGCTCGGACAGCTCCCTCGTCAGAGGGAGCCGTGTAAGGAACTACGATTATAAGCCATTTACAGGGATTTGTGCGGGGTCTGCGGTGTGGATTTTGGTTGGTGCAACACCGTAGGGGCGATTCACGAATCGCCCGAAAAATGCGGGAGGGCACAGAGGCCCTCCCCTACGGTGTGGGTTTGGGTTTGTGCGGGGTTTGCGGGGTGTTCTCTGTGCTCTCCCGCTTGCCTTCTCCGGACACCCCCAATTTCCCCCTTGCACTTTCTGCCGAAAAGGTTTACAATAAAGAGTAGTTTTACGAAAGGAGGGGCAGCCTATGGCTCTGACAAAGAACCAACTGGTGGAATTGACCGTCGCCGGGGTCACCGGCGAGGGAAACGGCGTGGCCCGGTATGTGGCAGATGACTGTCCTGCGCCGGGTTTTGTGGTGTTTATCCCCGGCACCGCCATCGGTGACCGGCTGGTCTGCCGCATCCTCAAGGTGCAGAAAAACCACGCCTTTGGCAAGGTGGAGGAATTGCTGACCCCCTCTCCGGACCGCAAAGAGACCGTGGATTGTCCTGCCTATGGCAAATGCGGCGGGTGCAACTGGCGGCACATCACCTATGAGGCGGAGTGCCGGTATAAGCAGGCGTGGGTGGAGGACACCCTCTCCCGGGTGGGAGGCATTGACGCTCCGGTGCTCCCCCTGATGGGCGGCGCCCGGGCCAACCGCTATCGCAACAAGGCCCAGTTCCCGGTGGCACCCGGGCCGGACGGACGCCCGGTCATCGGCTTTTACGCCCCCCGCAGTCACCGCATCGTCCCTTGCCGGGACTGCAAACTGCAGCCCAAGGGCTATGCCAAGGTGCTGGAGGCGGTGGAGCGGTGGATGGCGGACTGTGCCGTTCCCGCCTATGACGAGGTGGCCCACACCGGTCTGGTGCGGCATATTTATATCCGCCAGGCCGCCGTCACCGGTGAAATGATGGTGTGTATCGTCTGCACCGCCCGTAAATTGCCCGACGAGGATCGGTTGGTATCCCTGCTGGTGGAGGCGGCTCCCCAGATGGTGTCCCTGTCGGTGAACATTAACCCCGACAAAACCAACGTGATCTTGGGTAAACGCACCGTCACCCTGTGGGGCGCCGATTCCATCGTGGACCGGCTGAGCGGTCTGCATTTCCGGCTGTCCCCCCACTCTTTCTATCAGGTCAACCACGCCCAGACCGAGAAACTATACCGCCTGGCGGCAAAAGCGGCGGCGCTGACCGGCAAGGAAACGCTGCTGGATCTGTATTGCGGCACCGGCACCATTGGCCTGTCGATGGCGCACACCGCCGGCGCCGTTATCGGCGTGGAGGTGGTGGAGGCCGCCGTCCGGGACGCCAAAAAGAATGCCACCGCCAACCGCATCCGCAACGCCCGGTTTATCTGCGCCGATGCCAGCGAGGCGGCCGCCCGGCTGGCAAAAGAGGGCACCCAGGTGGATGTGGTGGTGCTGGACCCGCCCCGCAAGGGCTGTTCCCCCGACCTCATCGACACGGTCGCCGGGATGAGCCCGGAGCGGGTGGTGTACGTGTCCTGCGACCCGGCCACCTTGGCTCGTGACCTCAAACTGTTCGCCGGGAAAGGCTATCAGACCCAGTGGGTACAGCCGGTGGACCTGTTCCCCCGCACCGCCCATTGTGAAAACGTGGCTTCTCTGGTGCGGGAATAGAATGCCGGTCCTTTACATAATCCTAGTTTAAAAGGAGGTGTCCCTATGGAGCAGAATGAAAAGTATATCCAAATGACCACCGCTCCGGTGGGACGCCTGATCGGCCGGTTGGCGGTGCCCACCGTCATTACGATGCTGATCACCTCCATCTACAATATGGCAGACACCTTCTTTGTGGGTCTGCTGGACAACACCAGCGCCACCGGTGCGGTGGGGGTGGTGTTCTCTTTTATGGCGGTTATCCAGGCCTGCGGTTTTCTGTTTGGCCAGGGTTCCGGCAACTACATTTCCCGGATGCTGGGCCGCCAGGAGCGGGAAAAGGCGGAGAATATGGCCTCGGTGGGCTTTTTCTCGGCGTTGCTGACCGGTTTTGCTATTACGGCTTTGGGTCTGGTGTTTTTGGATCCTCTGTGCCGGTTGCTGGGCGCCACCGAAACCATTTTGCCCTACGCCCGGGATTATCTGCGGATCATTCTGCTGGGTGCTCCGTATATGACGGCGGCGCTGACCCTGAATAACCAGTTGCGGTTCCAGGGTGCGGCCTTTTACAGTATGATCGGCATCGGTTCCGGCGGTGTGCTGAATATCCTGCTGGATCCCTTGTTCATTTTTACCTTTAAAATGGGCGTTACCGGTGCGGCGGTGGCCACGGTCATCAGCCAGGCGGTGAGTTTTCTGCTTTTGCTTTTCGGCACGTTCCAAAAGGATAACCTGCGGGTGTCTCTGCGGCGGTTCCGTCCCCGGCCGGGGGATTTTGCGGAGATGCTCCGGGGCGGTTTTCCATCCCTGTGCCGCCAGGGCCTGTCCAGTCTGTCTACGATTGTGATGAATCTGGTGGCGGGTCATTTCGGCGGCGACGCCGCTATTGCGGCTATGTCGGTGGCGGGTCGCATTATGCATATGGCTTTTGCGGCTATTCTCGGCTTTGGACAGGGTTTTCAGCCGGTGTGCGGATTTAACTACGGCGCCGGTCTGTATAACCGGGTCAAGCAAGCCTTTTGGTTTTGTGTCCGTTTGGGCACGGTGCTTTTGACGGTTGCCTCGGTGGCGGGGTTTGTGTTTGCGCCTTGGTTGGTGGGGCTGTTCAGCAGCGACCCGGCGGTGCTGGAATACGGCCGGGTAGCCCTGCGGTGCCAGTGCGTCAGTTTCCCGCTGACGGCGTGGTTTGTGATGTGTACGATGTTGACCCAGACCATCGGCCGGGTGGTGCCCGCCAGTTTTCTGTCTTTGGCACGGCAGGGTCTGTTTTTCATCCCGGCGGTGGCGGGTCTGCCGGCGCTGATCGTGTATGCTCTGCCGGATGTGAGCCCGATCCTGGGCGTTCAGTTGGCACAGCCTTTGTCGGATATACTGACGGCGGCGGTGTCGGTGCCGGTGTGTGTCACGGTTATGAAAAGGTATTTGCGGGAACCGTAAAAAAACACTTGACATTGTGCAAAAATGTGGTAGAATATGTGAGTGACTGAACGAGTCCGCATCTATGGGCCTTTAACTCAGTTGGTTAGAGTAGCCGGCTCATAACCGGTCAGTCCCGGGT
>CAYSRL010000153.1:0-3283 GCA_964433515.1 uncultured Ruminococcus sp. | reverse complement strand
TGCTGACCGTGCTCCACGCCGGCGGTAAATTCGGCGGCGGCGGCTATAAGGTCGCCGGCGGTCTGCACGGCGTGGGCTCTTCGGTCGTCAACGCTCTGTCCGAATGGTTGGAGGTGGAGGTCAGCCGTGAGGGGCATATCCACCACCAGCGCTTTGAACAGGGCAAGACGGTCACCGATCTGAAGATCATCGGCGACACCGCCGAGACCGGCACGCTGGTGCGGTTTAAAGCGGATCCCACCATCTTCACCGAAACCACCGAATACGACTACGACACCCTGCAAAAGCGTCTGCGGGAGCAGGCATTCCTCAACGCCGGTCTGTCCATCACCTTTACCGACAGCCGTGACCCGGAGAACGTCCGCAGCGAGAATTATTGCTATGAGGGCGGTATCTCCTCCTTTGTGGAATTTCTGAACAAGACCCGGGGCTATACCCCCCTCCACGAGAACGTCATCCACCTGACCCTGACCAGCGGCGGCTCCACCGCCGAGGTGGCGTTCCAGTATAACGACAGTTATAACGAGAATATCGTGTCTTTCGCCAACAATATGAACACCGTGGACGGCGGTACCCACGAGGTGGCGTTTAAAACCGCCATCACCCGCATCTTCAACGATTATGCGGTGCGGTATAAACTGTTTAAGGATGAAAAATTCCGTCTGAAAGGCGACGATGTCCGTGAGGGCATTATGGCGGTGGTGTCGGTGAAACTGGAGGACGCCCAGTTTGAGAGCCAGACCAAGGCCAAATTGGGTAACACCGCCATCGGCACCCTGGTCAACCAGTTGCTGACCGATAAACTGACCGCCTATCTGGACGAGAACCCGGCGGTGGCAAAAACCATTCTGGAAAAGTCCATCAACTCCGCCAAGGTCCGTGAGGCCGCCCAGAAGGCAAGAGATAACGCCCGCAACAGCAAAAAACTCAGTTCTTTCCGTATGCCGGATAAGTTGGCGGACTGCATCTGGAGCGATCCGGAACGCACCGAGATCTATATCGTTGAGGGTGATTCCGCCGGCGGCTCCGCCAAACAGGGCCGTGACCGGAACTATCAGGCTATTTTGTCCCTGTGGGGCAAGATGCTCAACGTGGAAAAGGCCCGGATGGATAAGGTGTATACCAACGAAAAACTGGTGCCGGTGGTGGCCTCTTTGGGCTGCGGCATCGGCCAGGATTTTGATATTTCTAAACTGCGCTATGGCAAGGTCATCATTATGGCGGATGCGGACGTGGACGGCTCCCACATCTGCACCCTGCTGCTGACCTTCTTCTTCCGCTATATGCGGCCGCTGATCGACGAGGGCCACGTGTATATCGCCCAGCCCCCTCTGTACCGTGTCAGCCGGAACAAACAGACCTTCTACGCTTTCTCGGATGAGGAGCGGGACCGCTATATCGAGCAGGTGGGCGGCAACGCCGACATCCAGCGGTATAAGGGTCTCGGTGAGATGGATCCGAAGCAGTTGTTTGAGACCACCATGGACCCCGCCACCCGCACCCTGCTGAAGGTGCATCTGGAGGACGCCCAGCAGGCGGACGAGACCTTCTCCATCCTGATGGGCGATAAGGTGGAGCCCCGCCGTGACTTTATTGAGCAGAACGCTCAGTACGTGGAGAACCTGGATGTGTAATTGGGTAACGAATTATGGTTGAAAAAGAGTTATTTGAGAATGAAAAAGCCCCTCTCACTGAGGAAGGGCACCTTCCCACTGACCGGTCTGAGCAAAAAGACTGGATCGTGGATCTGAACCGGGAGGAGTTTGTGGCGTTCCGTCTGCTCCTCGCCCGGGTGAATGGGCCTCTGCGGATGCGGATCCCCACCCTGGTGACCTCCATCGTTTGCTGTCTGGTGATGGCGGCGGTGACGGTCGAGGAGTGGTGGATGGCCGGCTGGCAAGGGTATCCCGATTTGGTGATGCTCTGCGGCGCCCTGCTGGTGCTGCTGCCGGGGCTGTATACCTGGTTTTATGTCCCCGCCAAGATGAAAAAGACCGCCGGTCAGCAGTATGACCGGAGCGTGTCCGCCGGGATGAACTATTGCGGACGGCTCACCGTCACCCCGGACTATGTGGAAAAGGCGGGTGCCACCGCCACCGCCCATATCCGGCTGGATGACCGGGTGCTGTTTGTGGAGAGCGCCGAGATGATGGCCTTTGTCACCGCCGGCAGCCCGGCGTTGGTGCTCCCTGCCCGGTGCCTGACCGAAGAGTCTGCCGCCGCCGTCCGTAAAGCGGCGGATACGCTCCCTGTCCATTGCCGGCGATTTATCGCCCGGTTGGTGCCCGGCGGCGAGCCGGTGGCCTGGCAGGAGCAGGAGAAACCGGAGGAGGTCTGGGTGAGCACCTATACCTACACCGCCGCCGAATACACCGCCGTGTTGCGGGGGCTTATCCTCCAGCATTGGTGGCGCACCTCCCCGATGACCGTCACCGCCGCCACCTGCGGCGCTCTGCTGTTTGGCTGGAATGAGGAGAACCTGTTGCGGTGTATTCCGTATTTTCTGGTGGTTCTGGCGGTGCTGGTGTTGTTCAATCTGGTGTTGCCCCTCTCCCGTATCAAAAGGCAGGTGGCTTCCCTCTCCGCCCACGATCTGACGATGCAGGTGCGGATGGACACCCTGGCTTTGCGGGTCAAGGCCCCCAAAGGGGGAGAGAACTGGGTGCTGTGGTGCGATGTGGATCACGTCTATGACAAGGACGAGTTCGTGGAATTTGTCCACAACAAGCATTCCACCCTCCACATTCCCAAGCGGGCGATACCCGATATTCCCGCCTTTGAGGCCGCCCTCAACCGGTGCCGTGGCAAGGAATGACCCGGATTTTGGAGAACAGAGAGTATAATCTAACATTATATATACATATAGTATAAGAATATTGTAACATAGTAGGATATAGTAAGGCCTCCCTCGGAGAGGGAGCCTATCCCAGAACAGCGAATTATTAGACATCGGAAAGGTCAGGTGAGCAAAATGGAGGAACAGAACATCCCCCAGGCAAAGCTGATAGAAGTTGATTTGGATAAGGAGATGCGGAAACGCTTTTTGGAGTATTCCGTGTCGGTGCTGGTGGCCCGTGCTCTGCCGGATGTCCGTGACGGACTCAAGCCGGTGCACCGCCGCATTCTCTATACGATGCACGAGGACGGCTTCACCCCGGATAAGGCCCACCGTAAGTGCGCCACCACCGTCGGTGACGTGCTGGGTCACTATCACCCCCACGGCGACGCCTCTGTGTACGACGCCCTGGTGCGTATGGCCCAGGATTTCTCCCTGCGGTATCCC
>CAYSRL010000152.1:0-3284 GCA_964433515.1 uncultured Ruminococcus sp. | reverse complement strand
CCAGCGCCGGTGGTGGTGGGAAGCGGCCCGGCAGGTCTGTTTGCCGCCTTGACGCTGGCACAGGCGGGGGTATGCCCCCTTCTGTTGGAGCGGGGCGGCGACGTGGACAGCCGTCGGGCGGCGGTGGATCTGTTCCACCGCACCGGGGTGCTGGATACCGCCTCCAACGTGCAGTTTGGCGAGGGCGGTGCCGGTACGTTTTCGGACGGCAAACTCAATTCCGGCATCAAAGACCCCCGGTGTCGCCGGGTGCTGGAAACCTTTGTGGAGGCGGGGGCACCGCCGGAGATCGTATGGCAGGCAAAACCCCACATCGGCACCGACCGTCTGCAGGACACCGTCCGGGGGTTGCGGGAGGAGATAATCCGCTTAGGGGGACAGGTGCATTTTTACCATCAGGTCACCGATCTGGTGTTGACCGATGGGGTGCTCACCGCCCTGACGGTGGCCACCCCGGATGGGGAGCGGGAGATCCCCTGCCGACAGGTGATCCTGGCGGTGGGTCACTCTGCAAGAGATACCGCCGAGATGCTGTATCGCCGGGGGCTGGCGATGGAGCAGAAACCCTTTGCGGTGGGTGTCCGTGTGGAGCATCCCCGCACGATGATCGACAAGAGTCAATATGGTGCCGCCGCCGGTCATCCGGCCTTGGGCGCCGCCGACTATAAACTCAGTTGCCGCCCAGCCGGGGGCAGAGGGGTGTATTCCTTCTGTATGTGTCCCGGCGGCACGGTGGTGGCGGCGGCATCCGAAGAGGGCGGCGTGGCGGTCAACGGTATGAGCCAGTTTGCCCGGGATGCAGAAAACTCCAACAGCGCCTTGCTGGTGGGGGTGGAACCGGGGGATTTCGGCTCTGACCACCCCTTGGCAGGGTTTGATTTTCAGCGAAAAATGGAACAGGCCGCCTATCGCTTGGGCGGCGGGAACTATCACGCCCCGGCGCAGTTGGTGGGGGATTTTCTTGCCGACCGGGCTTCTGCCGGAGCGGGGGATGTGACCCCCTCTTATCAGCCCGGGGTGACCTGGTGCGACCTGCGGGAATGTCTGCCCGCCTTTGTGGCAGGGTCGCTGAAATCCGCTCTGCCTCTGTTCGGACGGCAGATCGCCGGCTTTGACCGGGCGGATGCGGTGCTGACCGGCGTGGAGAGCCGTTCTTCCTCTCCGGTGCGCCTGCTGCGGGACAGCCGGGGACGCTCCACGGTGGCGGGGGTATATCCCTGTGGCGAGGGCGCAGGCTATGCCGGCGGCATTATGTCGGCGGCGGTGGACGGCATCCGGTGCGCCGAATGGGTGTTGCAAGACATAATGTAATACAGTCAGGATGCAGAAAGACCGCTGACAGACGTCAGCGGTCTTTTGCTTGTTCCTCCGGCAAATAGAGGATAATATCCTCCACCCGGCAATCCAGTATGCGGCAAAAATCATCGATCTTCATTGTGCTGATGCCGCCGCCCTGTTTCATCCGGTTGATGGTGGCACTGCTGATGCCGTGCTTGTTGATAAGGGCATAGGTGCTTATGTTTTTTTGCCTCAGAGTCTCCCAAAAGGGCTTATAACTGATCACTGTCTTCACCACCACACAAGTATACTATCAGCATAAAATATGCTTATATACTTGACAATAGTCATAAATATGACTATAATGTATCTACGACATTTGTTATGTCGCATTATTGTTTGGAGGTAAAGAACAATGAAAAAGATGCTCAAATCGTTATTGTGTATGCTGTTGGTGGGTGTTCTGTTGTTGTCGGTGGCCGGCTGTAGTATCGGTGATGACGGCAACGAGAATGCTCTGGGTGACTATGAGGTGGAGATCAAGGGTTGCCGTTTGGCGCAGGATGACGAGGGCACGGATCTGGTGATCGTCAACTACGGTTTCACCAACCACTCGGAGGAGTCGGCCGCCTTTATTTACACCTTTACCTATGAGGTGTTTCAGAACGGCATCGGTCTGACCGAGGTGTGGGAAGAGGAGATCGCATCCGCCAATTATTCCGATGCAAACCAGATGAAGGAGATCAAGCAAGGGGCCACCTTGGATGTGGAGGTAGCCTATGAACTCAACGACACCACCACCGACATCGTGGTGGAGGTTTCTCGGCTTATCAGTTTCTCCGACAAAAAAGTGACCAAGACGCTTTCCCTTCAATAACCAGCAAAAAAGACCGCTGACAGATGTCAGCGGTCTTTCCTTTTACTGCACTTTCAGCCTTTCGCACAGCGCCGGGTCGGGGTTGACATAGGCGGTGCGGTTATCGGTATAGATCACCATACCCGGTTTGGCGCCGGAGGGCTTTTTTACAAACTTAGCCGGGGTGTAATCCACCGGCACCTGCACGCTGTCCGCCGCCTTGGAATGGGTGGCGGCGAGGATGGCGGCTTGCTCCAGGGTGCGGTCGGGCGGCGTCTGCCCCTCACAGACCACAACCACGTGGCTGCCGGGGATGTTTTTGGTGTGAAACCACATATCCGACCCCTTCGCCACCCGCAGGGTGAGCCGGTCATTCTCCAGGTTGTTCCGCCCCACATAGATGGTGAAACCGTCCTCTGAGCGGAATGTAAGCGGTTTCATAGCCGGTGGGGGTTTCTGTTTTCCTTTCTGCCGGCGGAGATAGCCCTCCACTTCCAGTTCGGTGCGCAGTTCCTCCAACTCCCGGGTGGTTCCCGCCCGGGAAAGGCTGTCGAACACCGACTCCAGATAGACCAGTTCCTGCTCCCCGGCGGCGATGCGGTCGGTGAGCATCCGCTGGGCGGTCTGGGCCCGGCGATAGTCTTTATAGTATTTCTGGGCGTTGGCGGCGGCGGAAAGCGCCGGATCCAACGGCACCGTCAAGGGGGCGCAATGCTCGTCATAATAGTTGATCAGTTCCGCCGAGGACGCCCCCACCGGGATAAGGTGCATATTGGCGTTGATGAGGTCGCCGTACAGCCGGAGGGTCTCCCGGTCTTCGGCGGCGGCCAGTTCCTGCCGTTGGATGCCCAGTTTCCGGTTTACCCGCTCGGTGGCGCTGGTCAGCACCCGGAGCAGGTCGTGGCCTTTGGCCCGCATCCGCTCGGCGGCGGCACGCTTATGATAGAAGGTGTCCAACAGGTGGGAGAAGGTGTCTGCCTCCTGCCCCACCGCATCCAGTCCGTATTGGATGATGGGCTGAAAACTGTATTCCAGAGGGGTGCCGTCCGGTTTTGTCACCAGATAGGGCACCCGCCGGTGGCCGGTGAGCACGGCGTCCCGGGTGCGGGTCAGACAGTCGGCCAGTTTCTCCCATTCCCGGTCGGTGAGT
>CAYSRL010000151.1:0-3285 GCA_964433515.1 uncultured Ruminococcus sp. | reverse complement strand
GTGATGCTGGTGCTCAAACGCCATTATCAGTTCTGGTTTGCGATGGTGGCTCTGCATAAACTGGGCGCCGTGGCGATCCCCGCCACCAACCAGCTTAAGGAGCACGATTTTGAATACCGGTATAATGCCGCCGGCGTGACCGCTATTGTGTGTACCGCCGATGGGGATACTGCCGATATTGCGGCGGCTGCGGCCGAGAAGTGCCCCCAGACCATCACCAAGGTGTTGGTGGGCGGACAGAAAGAGGGCTGGCACGACTTCGACAAGGAGTTCGGGCTGTTCTCCCGCAAATTCGAGCGTCCGGCGGACGCTTCTGCCGGTGACGAGGTGGCGCTGATGTTCTTCACCTCCGGCACCACCGGCAACCCCAAGATGGCGGCCCACAAGCACACCTATGCTCTGGGTCACTTTGTCACCGCCAAATACTGGCATTGTTGCCAGCGGGACGGCCTGCATCTGACCATCTCAGACACCGGTTGGGGCAAGAGCCTGTGGGGCAAACTGTACGGCCAATGGCTGTGCGAGGGTGCTGTGTTTGTGTACGACTTTGACCGTTTTGACGAAAACGATATCCTTCCTATGTTCGCCAAGTATCAGATCACTACCTTCTGTGCGCCGCCCACGATGTTGCGTATGCTTATTCGTGGCGACCTGTCTAAGTATGACCTGTCCTCCATCCGGCATATGACCACCGCCGGCGAGGCGCTGAACCCGGAGGTATTCAAACTGTTTAAGGCGGCCACCGGACTGGAGATCATGGAGGGCTTCGGCCAGACCGAGACCACCCTGGCCATCGCCAACTTGGCGGGCACCGTGCCGAAGATCGGTTCGATGGGCAAGGCGTCGCCCCAGTTCGATCTGGATATCGTGGACCCGGAGGGCAACAGCGTGGCCACCGGCGAGACCGGCGAGATCGTCATCCGCACCGATAAGGGTGTGCCCTGCGGCCTGTATGCCGGCTACTATCGGGATGAACAGAAGACCGCCGATGCCTGGCACGACGGGATGTATCACACCGGCGACACCGCCTGGCGGGATGAGGACGGCTATTTCTGGTACGTCAGCCGTGTGGACGACGTGATCAAATCCTCCGGCTACCGCATCGGGCCCTTTGAGATCGAGAGCGTCATTATGGAATTGCCCTATGTGGTGGAGTGTGGCGTGTCCGCCGTCCCGGACGAGGTCCGTGGCCAGGTGGTCAAGGCCAGCATCGTGCTGACCAAGGGCACCGAGCCCACCGAGGCGCTGAAAAAAGAGATCCAGAACTATGTCAAGGAGCATACCGCCCCCTACAAATACCCCCGTGTGGTGGTTTTCAAGGACAGTCTGCCCAAGACGATCTCCGGCAAGATCCAGCGCAACAAACTATAATATTTTCCAATTCTCAAAAAATGTTGACAAACCCCAAGTACTGTGCTAAAATGTTTCCAAACTTTAATACTTTAAAGGCGTTGACGAAGAGGGCAACCTCCACGGTCCTTACAGAGAGATGGCGGTCGGTGCGAGCCATTGGGAAAGGGATGTTGTTTGTAGCTTCTGAGCCGGGAGAAAGAAAACCGGGATACCCGGCAAGTAGAATCTCCTCGTGTATGCTGCGTAAAAGCATAGGGATTGTTGGATTCCGAAGAGTGGTGGCCGTTACGGCCGCAATTTGAGTGGTACCGCGGGTGCTGTTGTTGTTTACAACACTCGTCTCAAAGTCAACGAACTTTGGGACGAGTGTTTTTCATTTGTCCCGGATAGGAGAATGGTATGGAACCGATTACTGCTTTAGACTACAAAATTCAGGAGATGGCCGCCCGTATCCGGGAACTGCGTGAGATCGTGGGGTATACCCCCGAGGTGATGGCGGAAAAGACCGGCGTTTCGGTGGAGGAGTACAACCGTTGTGAGACCGGTAAGAGCGATCTGAACTTTGCCTTTATTTACCGGTGCGCCTCTGCGCTGAATGTGAATGTCACCGACATCATCGAGGGTTACAGCCCCAAACTGAAGTCCTTTACCGTCACCCGGCGGGGACAGGGCCAGCAGATCGCCCAGGCTCACGGTATGACCTATTACAATCTGGCCTATGCTTTCCAGAACCGTATTGCCGAGCCGTTGTATGTCCGCAGCGTGTACGACCCGGCGGCACAGCAACAAGATATCGAGCTGACCTCCCACGACGGGCAGGAACTGGATCTGGTGCTGGAGGGTCAACTGATGGTGCAGATCGGCGAACACCGGGAGGTGTTGGGCCCCGGCGACAGCATCTATTTTGACTCCGAGACCCCCCACGGAATGATTGCGGTGGGCGGTCAGGACTGTGTGTTTTACGCCATTGTGCTGAACCCCACCGGCGAGCCGATCCCGGAATTGGAGCCCACCCGCACCATCGTGGATCTGCCCGCCGACAAGCGGGACGACAGCGGCCGTATTTACAAGAAGTTTATCGACGTGGAGGAAAACGAAAACGGCACCCCCACCTCCATCACTTTCAAAAACACCGAACACTTCAACTTCGCCTTCGACCTGGTGGACGAACTGGCGGATACCCAGCCGGAGAAACTGGCGATGCTCCACGTGTCACGGGATCACACCGAGCGCCGTTTTACCTTTAAGGATATGAAAAAGGTCTCCAATCAATGCGCCAACTATTTCAAATCCTTGGGCATCAAAAAGGGCGACCGGGTGATGCTGATTCTCAAACGGCACTACCAGTTCTGGTTTGCGATGCTGGGTCTTAACAAACTGGGTGCGGTGGCGATACCCGCCCCTAACCAGTTGCTGGAGCACGATTTGGAGTATCGTTTCAACGCCGCCGGTGTCACGGCGGTGTTGTGCACCGCCGACGGCGACACCGCCGCCCAGGTGGATCTGGCGGTGGAAAAATGCCCCACGGTTTTGCACAAACTGATCGTAAACGGCACCCGGGCGGGCTGGCGTACCTTTGACGAGGAATACACCCTGTATTCCACCCACTATAAGCGCACCGCCGATGCCCCCGGCGGCGATGACCGGATGCTGATGTTCTTCACCTCCGGCACCACGGGCTATCCCAAGATTGCGGCGCATAACTATAAGTATGCGCTGGGTCACTTCCATACCGCCCGGTATTGGCACGATGTGGACCCCGACGGTCTGCATTTCACCATTTCGGACACCGGCTGGGCCAAGGCGATGTGGGGCAAACTGTACGGCCAGTGGCTGTGCGAGGCGGCCACCTTTGTGTACGATTTTGACCGCTTTGATGCGGCGGATATTCTGCCCATGTTTGCTAAATACGGCATCACCACCTTCTGTGCG
>CAYSRL010000150.1:0-3301 GCA_964433515.1 uncultured Ruminococcus sp. | reverse complement strand
CCAAGATCATGTGGGTGCTGTATGAGCATCCCGAGGCAGACTTTATGGATATGGCGATGCGGTTTATCGACATCCGCAAGCGGGTCTACGCCTTCCCCAAGATGGGTGAAAAGGCCTATTTCATCGCCGTGCCCACCTCCGCCGGTACCGGCTCTGAGGTGACCCCCTTTGCCGTCATCACCGACGAGCAGACCGGGGTGAAATACCCTCTGGCTGACTACGAACTGCTGCCCAATATGGCGATCATCGACACCGACTTCCATATGAGCGCCCCCAAGGGGCTCACCGCCGCCTCCGGCATCGACGCCGTCACCCACGCCGTGGAGGCCTATGCCGCTATGCTGGCCACCGACTATACCGACGGTCTGGCGTTGCAGGCGCTGAAATCCATCTTCAAATACCTGCCCCGAGCCTATGAAAACGGACAGACCGATGTGGAGGCCCGGGAAAAGATGGCCAATGCCGCCACCATCGCCGGTATGGCCTTTGCCAATGCGTTCCTGGGCATCTGCCACTCGATGGCCCACAAACTGGGCGCCTTCCACCACCTGCCCCACGGCGTTGCCAACGCCCTGATGATCGAACAGGTCATCCGTTTCAACGCCGCCGAGGCACCCGCCAAGATGGGCACCTTCTCCCAGTATGACCACCCCCACACCCTGGCCCGGTATGCCGAGATTGCGGATGCTCTGGGTCTGGGCGGCACCACCGACCAGGAGAAGATGGAAAACCTCATCGCCGCCATCAACGACCTGAAGGCCAAGGTGGGCATCAAGAACACCATCAAGGATTACGGCATCGACGAACAGGATTTCCTGAGCCGTCTGGACGAGATGGTGGAGCAGGCCTTTGACGACCAGTGCACCGGCGCCAACCCCCGCTATCCCCTAATGAGCGAACTCAAGCAGATGTATCTGAACGCCTATTACGGCAACTGAGAAAGGGTGTGACCACATATGAAACTGGATACCGTGATTTATAACCACAACAACAAGATCATCTATCGGGACGGTGACCGCTGTATCAAGGTGTTTGACCGTTGCTATTCCAAAGCGGACGTGCTCAACGAGGCCCTCAACCAGGCCCGTATTGAAGAGACCGGGCTGAAGATCCCCGCCCTGCACGAGGTGACGATGGTGGACGGCAAATGGGCCATCGTGTTTGACTATATCGAGGGCAAGACCCTGGCCAAACTGATGGAGGAAAACCCCGACAAGCAGGAGGAATACCTCAATCTGTTGGTTGACCTGCAGTTGGAGGCCCAATCCAAGACCTGCCCCCTGCTGAACAAACTGAAAGACAAAATGAACCGAAAGATCAGCCAGTCCACTTTGGATGCCACCACCCGGTATGAACTGCACACCCGGCTGGAGGGTATGCCCAAGCACAACAAGGTGTGCCACGGCGACTTTAACCCCGCCAACATCCTCATCGCCGAGGACGGCACCCCCTATATTCTGGACTGGGCCCACGCCACCCAGGGCAACGCCTCTGCCGATGCCGCCCGGACTTATCTTTTGTTCTGTCTGGCAGGGGATACCGCCACGGCGGATGCCTATCTGAACCTGTTCTGCAAAAAGAGCGATACCGCCCGCCAGTATGTGCAGAAATGGATGCCCATCGTGGCCGCCAGCCAGTCGGTGAAGGGCAACGCCGAGGAGCGGGAATTCCTGCTCTCCTGGGCCAACGTTATGGACTACGAATGATCCCCTCTGCCGGGACACCCGCCGGTGTCCCGGTATTTTTTTGCTTTTTTTCCTCCGGATATTGTGTTTTCCCGGATTTTGGTGTATGATTATAAGGTAGTCTATAAACTTGCGGAGGTGCAACTATGGCAAAAACAGTGAAAGACATTCTGAAACTCATTGAGGAGCACGACATCCAAATGGTGGACTTTAAGATGGTGGACATCAACGGCCAATACCGTCACGTCACCATCCCCGCCTGCAATTTCTCGGAGGAGACCATGACCGCCGGCATCGGCTTTGATGCCTCCAACTATGGCTATGCGGTGGTGGAGAAGAGCGATATGGTGTTCATCCCCGACCCGGACACCGCCCTCATCGACCCCTTCTGCACCATTCCCACCCTGTCTATGACCGGTAATGCGATGATCATCGACTCCCCCCAGAACCGTCCTCTGCCCCAGTATCCCCGGAACATCATCCGGGCGGCGGTCAAGGCGATGCAGGACAGCGGTATTGCCGACGAGATGTATATTCTGCCGGAATTTGAGTTCTATTTGTTCGACCAGGTGGGCTGGAACCTGTCCGACGGCACCATCGCCGCCCAGGTGGACGCCAAGCAGTCCTTCTGGAACAGCGATGTGGAGGGCAAGGGCGTGGTGGTCGCCAAACAGAAAAACTACCACATCGCCAAGCCCTTTGACACCTCCTATGAGTGCCGCAGCGAGATGTGCCTTTTGATGAAAGAGGCGGGCATCGACATCAACTATCACCACCCCGAGGTGGCCGCCAGCGGCCAGTTCGAGATCGAGCCCCAGTTGGGCGAGGTGGTGCATATGGCGGATGCCTCTATGATGATCAAATACATCATCCACAACACCGCCCTCAAACACGGGCTCACCGCCACTTTTATGCCCAAGCCCATCTACGGCGAGGCGGGCAGCGGTATGCACGTGCATATGCTGCTGAAAAAGGACGGCAAGCCGGTGTTCTCCGACGACAACGGCTATTCCCATTTGAGTAAAGAGGCCCACTGGTTTATGGGCGGTCTGCTCAAACACATCGCCTCTCTCTGCGCCCTGACCAACCCCAGCACCAACTCCTTTAAGCGGTTGGTGCCCGGCTTTGAGGCGCCGGTGACGGTGGGCTATGCCACCTCTAACCGCAGTGCGGTCATCCGCATCCCCGCCTATGCCAAGTCCCCCGACAAGCGCCGGTTTGAGTTGCGCAACCCGGACGCCACCTGCAACCCCTATTTCTGCTACGCCGCCATCCTGATGGCGGGTCTGGACGGTATCAAGAACCAGATCGACCCCCACGAGAATGGCTGGGGACCCTACGATATGAACCTGTACCACCTGCCGGAGGAGGAAAAGGCCAAATTGCAGGGACTGCCCACCTGTCTGGAGGATGCCCTGGACGCCCTGGAGGCGGACCACGATTATCTCACCGCCGACGGTGTGTTCCCGGCGGAACTGCTCGCAAACTTTATCGCCGCCAAGCGTGAGGAGTGCCGCCAGTTGGCCGCCATCCCCCACCCGGCGGAGTTTGATAAGTACTACAATCTGTAAGAAGAACAGCAAAAGAGCCTGTGGCAATTCGCCACAGGCTCTTTT
>CAYSRL010000149.1:0-3303 GCA_964433515.1 uncultured Ruminococcus sp. | reverse complement strand
CAAGGTGCGGGATGTGCAGGTCATCGGAGTGCCGGACGAGAAATACGGCGAGGAGATCATGGCCTGTGTCATCCTCAAGGATGGCGAGCAGATGACCGAGGCGGAGATGTCCGAGTATATTGCCGCCCATATGGCCCGGCATAAGGTGCCCCGGTATATCCGGTTTGTGGCGAAATTCCCCATGAATGCCGCCGGCAAGATCCTCAAATACAAGATGCGGGAAGAGGCGGTCGAATGGATCAAAGCAGGTGAACCCAAATGATCGGTCAATACAAAGTGATGGACGCCCATTGTCACGTGTATCCCGCCGCCATCGCCTCCAAGGCGGTGGGGGGCACCGACGCCTTTTACGGCGTCACCTCCACCTATGACGGCACGGTGGACACCCTGCTGGAAAAGGCGGGTGCCGCCGGGGTGGATCATTTCATCATCCAGTCGGTGGCCACCACCCCCAAACAGGTGAACAGCATCAACGAGTTCATCGCCCGCACCGTGGCGCAGGGAGAGGGGCGGTTTACCGGCCTGGGCACCCTCCACCCGGACAGCGCCGACCTTCAGGGGGACGTGGCGCACATTCTGGAACTGGGGCTTAAGGGCGTGAAACTCCACCCCGACATCCAGGCGTTCAAGATCGACGACTATCGGTGTCTGAAGATTTATGAACTGTGTGAGCAGCACCGCCTGCCGGTGCTCTTACACACCGGGGATGACCGATACGATTATTCCAACCCCAACCGCCTGTTGCCGGTGCTGGAGATCTACAAGGATCTCACCTTCATCGGTGCCCACTTGGCGGGGTATTCCGTCTGGGAGGAGGCTTGTGACAAACTGGGTCACGCCCCCAATCTGTACGTGGACTGTTCCTCTTCTTTCTTCCGTTTGTCCAAGGAAAAGGCGGAGGGGCTCATCCGCCGCTGGGGTGCGGACCGGGTGCTGTTCGGTACCGACTATCCTATGTGGGCGGCGGACAAGGAACTGGCCACCTTAATGAGTATGGATTTCACCCAAGAGGAATTCCGCAAAATGCTGTGGGACAATGCGTACAATTTGTTTGTGAAATAAACCAGCAGAAAACCTCCTTGCCTCCCCTTGTCCGGGGGGTGTCCGATGTCTGGGCATCGGATGGAGAGATGGTCAAATAAGCAAAAGAGCCGAGGCACCGCCTCGGCTCTTTTGCTTATTCCATTCCCAAATCCTTTTGGATGGCCGCTTTCGCCATCTCGGCCATTTCGTTGGTGCTGTACTGTTTCACCGTTTCGGTGTCCAGCACCTCTACCACGTGGATATGTACCTGTTTCACCCAGGGGAGCACCCGGCTTTTCTCATACCGGATGGACACCACCGCCACCGGGCATTCCGCCAGTTTAGCAATCTTAAAAGACCCGGCGTGGAAGGGGAGCAGGCTTTCGTCACGGCTCCGTGTGCCCTCGGGATAGATGCCCACCGACAGCCCCACGTCCTTGATGTTTGCCGCCGCCTGTTTGATGGTGGCAACGGCGTTGCGGGCGTTCTCCCGGTCGATGGAGAGGAATTGCAGCCGCCGCATAACGACGCCGATCACCGGGATCTTAAAAATGCCCGGTTTCGCCACAAACACCAGATCGGCCTGTTTGAGCACCGCTATGGTGCAGAGAGGATCAAAGGCGGAGCGGTGATTGCCCACCAGCAAAAAGGGGCACTTCGGCAGGCGCTCTGTCCCGCTGACCCGGACACGCATCCCCAGCATAAGCAGCACCCAGGTGAGGATGGAGGGGAGGACAAAGTGGGTCGCCCGGCGGGTGCGGGGAGAGGGGGGCGTTTTTGGTAACAGCATAAACCAGGTCAGCAGTGCCAGGATATACAGCACCCCCAAGGTCACATAGCCCCCCAGCCAGATGGGCAGCAGCCACCACAGGGACAGGTGGGGGCAACTCACATACAACAGGGTCGTCCCCAGCCCGCTGAAACAGGCAAACAACAGCGACAGCGCCACGGAATCCCTCCTCGTTTCGTAATGGTATTATTTTACCACAATTCTCCATTTCGTCAAGGGTTGACAATGAAAAAGACCGCCCACCGGACGGTGAACGGTCTTAGTCAACTAATGCAGATTAGTTCTCGCCCTTCATGCTGGCGAAGCACTCGCTGCAGTAAACGGGGCGGTCCTCACGGGGTTTGAAAGGAACCTTGCACTCCTTGCCGCAGTTGGCGCACACGGCGTCGTGCATCTCACGCTCGGGACGGCCGGCGTTCTTGCGGGCGTCACGGCAGGCCTTGCAGCGCTGGGGCTCGTTAACGAAACCCTTCTCAGCGTAGAACTCCTGCTCACCGGCGGTGAAGATGAACTCGTTACCGCACTCTTTGCATACTAAAGTCTTGTCCTCGTACATTTGGTTTTACCTCACTCTGATAAAGATATATTGCAACCGGCCTCATGCCGTTATTGCCAAGTTGAAAGTTTGCGCCGCAGCCGTTGTACGGCGTTGTCCACCGCCTTTTTGGTGACATCCATCCGCCGGGCGATCTCCTCATAGGGGCAGTCGCTCAGCCGCAACAGAAGCACCTGATATTCCATCGGGGTCAGCCGACTCCGCAACCGGGCCAACAATCTGTCCAACTCCTCTTGCTCCTGGATCTGCAGGGCGGGGTCGGCGGTGGGGTCCGGCATTTTGGCGTCTTCGGGCAGGGGGCGTTCCCGGTCTGCCCGGGGCCCGGCCCGCCGCACCATATCCAACAAGCGGTTGCGGACACAGGCGGTGGCATAGGTGGTGAAAGCGGCACCGCCGTCGGGGCGGTAGGTGCGTACGGCGGCCAGCAGACCCATCAGGGCCTCTTGGGCCATATCCTCGTCCTCGGTGCCGTCACAGCGCAGGCTGTGTATCTGGGCGTGGATGAGGGGCTCCATCCGGCGGACGATATGGCCAAAAGCCTCTTGGTCGCCGTCTGCCGCCTGACGGATGGGTAGCGTTTGGTTGTCCATACTGTCCCTCCGTCTTTGCCAACGGAACAGGGCGCACCTGTCCCATCCGTATTGCGCACGAATTCAGTATAATGTAGTTTTCTCAGGTTGTCAACACCCAATTTGTCAAAACGGCAAACTTTGGCTAGTCTGTGGAGAAATGTTCGTGAGAATTGTACAAAATGTCCCATAAACCGTCCACTTTCTCACTTTATAACGGTGAAATAATGTTGACTTTTCCGTGTATATGGATTACAATAAATAGAAATATTGCCGGAAAGCCATTCCGGATGAATATGGAGGTAGAAGTATATGAAAAACACCGAAAAAACGATGGAAAAAATCGTGACCTTGTGCAAAGGTCG
>CAYSRL010000148.1:0-3316 GCA_964433515.1 uncultured Ruminococcus sp. | reverse complement strand
CTGAGGAGGCCGCCGAGGCTCCCGCCGTGGAGTGATCCACGGCACCCATTCTTGTAAAAAATCTAAATTAATGTTTGGAGGAAATGAATCATGTCTGAGAAAATCACTGCTATGATCGAAGAGATCAAGGCTCTGACCGTTCTGGAGTTGTCCGACCTGGTCAAGGCCATCGAGGAGGAGTTCGGCGTTTCTGCTGCCGCTCCTGTTGCTGTTGCCGCTGTGGCTGGCCCCGCTGCCGCCGCTGAGGAGAAGACCGAGTTCGACGTTATCCTGAATGACGCCGGCGCCGGCAAGATCGCCGTTATCAAGGTTGTCCGTGAGCTGACCGGCCTGGGCCTGAAAGAGGCCAAGGAGCTGGTTGACGGCGCTCCGAAGCCCGTCAAGACCGGCGTGTCCAAGGACGATGCCGAGGCCGCCAAGGCTAAGCTGGAAGAGGCTGGCGCTAAGGTCGAGGTTAAGTAATTTTTCACCCACACCGAATGAGACCGGGGGTTGCATCCGCAACCCCCGGTTTTTTATGTAGACGCTAGATGTTCGATGCCAGATGGCCTTGCCCTGTCCTTACACTGGTGTGGACTATGTTACTCTTGACGCAGCGGCCCTCCCCTACGGTTCCGCACCGACCCCGACAGAATTCCCAGGAGGGTGACGCCCACAACCTCCCGCCAAACAACAAAAAATGAGAAAGGCATCAGCCTTCCTCGTTTTCGTGCAGATTTTCCAGCGCCACCCGCACCGCCTCGATCACAAAGGCAGAAAAGGTGCAATCCTTACCGGCGATCTCGTTTTCGACTTCATCTATCAGATTGTTCGGAAATCGAATAGTTTTGCTTGTGCTAGGCGGAACAGCAGGGATTTTGAATTTTCTCATGATAACACCTCACAAAACTATTGTATATGACATTTGTATTGCAATATGTAAGACAAATGTCTTGCAATTTGCAGAACGGTGTGCTATATTGTTTGTGAGAGGTGATGACAATGAGAGGACTGGACCCTCAAAGCCCGGAGAAGATCATACCGAAAAATCTGCTTCGCCGGCGCCTGGAAAAAGGGATGACCCAGCAGGAAGTTGCAGACCGCATCCACATAGATCGCTCAACGTATAGCAAGTATGAGTCCGGCAAGGTAGATCCGTCTTTGGACAAGTGTATATTCTTATGCATTGTGCTGGATATGGATCCCAACGAATTGATGGGCTGGGGCGATGAGCCAAAAGAAGAAAAATAAAGCAAAAGACCGGGCCGAGCCCCGGTCTTTTTTTGCGCCCCGCACCGGCCCGGACGACGCACCGCTCCCCCAATTTGTGCTGGAAAAACCACCAAAACACAACATCTTGTGGTATCAAAATTCTACGAAAAATAAATGAAAAAAATATCAAAAAACACTTGACTTTTCCCGGACAATGATGTAAAGTAAACGATGCACGAGTTCGGAACAAGGGGGTAATTTGCCCCAAAACCGGAGGAGTGCAGACTGCACGATATGCGATGAAGCGGGAGGTTGCGGCTTTAGAAGCCGGTTTTTCCGTGGAGTATGTCCGATTTTAAACCGGGCGAAGGAAAACTGTGTGCAGAGAATGGTTGTACGGCGTACTGCGTCTGCCCAACGGATGCAGAACGGCGAAAACTTGCGATCACAACCGCTCTATGCCCCCAGTGACTGACACCGACCCCGGGGTTTGCCAAAGGGCAAACGCCGGTTTTTTCACGGAGCGGGAGGAAACACCCGGCTGTGTGTATGGAATGTGTCAGACCCGCCAAACAAAATTTACAAGGAGGCGTTTTTAAGTGGCAGTCAAAGAGAAAATCCGTATTCGCATCAAGGGTTATGACCACCAGTTGGTGGATCAGGCCGCAGGCAAGATCGTGGAGACCGCTCGCCGTACCGGCGCTCGTGTTTCCGGTCCCGTGCCGCTTCCCACCGAGAAGGAAGTGGTCACCATCCTGCGTGCTGTTCACAAGTACAAGGATGCCCGTGAGCAGTTCGAGACCCGCACCCACAAGCGTCTGATCGACATCCTCAGACCGTCCAACAAGACCGTTGAGGCCCTGCAGGGCCTTGAGCTCCCCGCCGGTGTGGACATCGAGATCAAGCTGTAATCAACCGGCTTGTCAGTGTCCCGAAAGCGAGGTCATGTTGGCTCCCCACCGCCTTCGCTCAGGCATTTGGAACTCCGGGGCTGCCCGGAAAGCCGGAATGCAGAGTATATAAAGGTATATAAAGGAGTCAACCAATAACCAAGGAGGTATAGAAATGCAAAAAGCAATCATCGGCAAGAAGATCGGTATGACCCAGATCTTCGATGCAAACGGCAACGTTGTTCCGGTGACCGTCGTCGAGGCGGGCCCCTGCGTTGTTGTTCAGAAGAAGACCGTGGAGAACGACGGCTATGCTGCTGTGCAGCTGGGCTTCGGCGATCTCCGCCCCGCACAGGTCAACAAGCCCATGCAGGGTCACTTTGCCAAGGCTGACGTGGCCGCCAAGCGTGTGCTGCGTGAGTTCCGTCTGGCTGACTGTGACGCCGTCAACGTGGGCGATGTCATTAAGGCTGACACCTTCGCCGTGGGCGATCACGTGGACGTGGTCGGCACCAGCAAGGGTAAAGGCTATGCCGGCGTTGTCAAGCGCTGGAATCACGGCCGTCTGAAAGAGACCCACGGCTCCGGTCCTGTGGCCCGCCACGCCGGTTCTCTGGGTGTTATCGACCCCGCCCGTGTCTTTAAGGGCATGAAGGGCGCCGGCCACCTGGGCTCTGAGCGTGTGACCGTTCAGAACCTGGAAATTGTCAAGATCGACGTTGAGAACAACCTGATTGCCATCAAGGGTGCCATCCCCGGCGCTCGCAAGGGCATCGTGGTCATCTCCGACAGCGTCAAAGCCTAAGGAAGGAGGAAATGAACTATGCCTAGCGTATCCGTTTATGATATGACCGGTAAGAAGACCAGCTCTATGAAGCTGTCTGACGACATCTTCGGCATCGAGCCCAACGTGGCTGTGATGCACTCCGCTGTTATCAACTACCTGGCCAACCAGCGTCAGGGCACCCAGTCCACCAAGACCCGTTCTGAGGTCTCCGGCGGTGGCCGTAAGCCTTGGCGGCAAAAGGGAACTGGTCACGCCCGTCAGGGTTCCACCCGTTCTCCCCAGTGGACTCACGGTGGCGTTGCTCTGGGCCCGAAGCCCCGCAGCTATCGTTTTGCCCTGCCCAAGAAGGTTCGCCGTCTGGCTCTGAAGTCCGCTTTCTCCACCAAGGTGGCTGCCGGCGAGATGATGATCCTGAAAGAACTGAAACTGGACGAGATCAAGACCAAGA
>CAYSRL010000147.1:0-3325 GCA_964433515.1 uncultured Ruminococcus sp. | reverse complement strand
GTAGGGGCGATTCACGAATCGCCCGGTTGACACCGTCTTTACACAAGAGAAAACTCGGGACGCTAAAACCACACGGAACCCCAGGCACAGCCGAGGGGTGCATTACAACAACGAGAGCCCGGTGCATACCGCACCGGGCTCTCGTTTAACGGTTATGGGATTTACAGGGCGGCTTCCACCGCCGCTTTCAGCATTTCATAAGTGACCGAGGAATAGAAGATCTCGGTGATGACGCCGGTTTCGTCCAGCACCACGGTATAGGGATAGGTGCCCCGACCGCCCAAGGTGGTGTAATAACCGATCTCCACCTTGTTCCCTTCGGGGATATAGTCGTTGGCGAAAACGATGGAGGAGTTGGGATAGTACTGGGCAATATAGGCGGGAGCGGTCTTGGCGTTCATACCGTGGGCGGCGATCACCGTGACCCGGTCACCGTATTCGGTGGCGATGCGGTCGAAATAGGGCAGTTCGTTGACACAGGGGGTACACCAGGTGCCCCAGAAATTGAGCACCGTCACGGTGCCGGTGGCGGTGGGGTCGATGGTCTCGCCGGTGACCCCTTCGCCGGTGACGACGTCTAAGGGATAGGCATAGCACAGGTCACCGATCTGGTTGCCTCGCTGTTGCTCACCCACACCGGGCGGGTCTGCCTGGCGCTGGTTGTCCGCCGTCCAGTAATAGCCGATGGCACCCGCCAGCACCGCCAGCATCACCACCAGGGCGATAATGCGGGTGGCCAGCCGTTTGCCGCTCTTGGGCGGTTGGGCGGTGTCGTTGCCGGCGACCGAAACTTTCCGCCCTTTCTTCCAGGAAATGGCCTGGGTGGGGCACACCGGGATGCACTCGCCGCAGCCGATGCACTCCTGGTCGCCCACCCGGCGGATGTCCATCTTGCAGTGGGAGATGCATTTGTTGCAGTCCACACATTGGTCCCGGTTGAGTTGGACACCCAAAAAGGAGATGCGGTTGAACAAGCCGTACAGGGCGCCCAAGGGGCAGATAAACCGGCAGAACAGCCGGAACACAAAGATGCAGGCCACCAAAATGCTGACCATCAGCAGGAATTTCCAGGTGAAGATGGGGCCCAGCATGGAGAAATAACTGTCGTTGACCTTATTGGCAAGAAGGGCGATGCCGCCCTCTATCGTGTCGGCGGGGCAGATATATTTGCAGAAAGCCGGCAGGGGGGTGTCCCGCAGAGCGTACAGGATCGGCACGATAAAGATAAAGACCACCAGGATCACGTATTTGAGATAGGAGAGCAGCCGGGTCACCGGGCTCTTTTTGGCTTTGGGGGTCTTGATCTTATACAGCCATTCCTGGATCAGGCCAAAGGGACACAGCCACCCGCAGATGGTACGCCCGAAGATGATGCAGTATAACAGCAGCACACCGCCCACATAAAACAGGGTGCTCCGCTCGGCGCTGAAGGAGCCTTGCAGCGACCCCAGAGGACAGGCGCCCACCGCACCGGGGCAGGAATAGCAGTTAAGGCCGGGCACACAGACCACTTTGGTGTTCCCGGTATAGATGTCGCCGGAGATAAACCCTTTCAGGTTGGCGTTGAACAGCAGAGCAAAATACAGTTGCACCCACTTGCGCTTGGTGGGCCAATATTTTTTAAACCATTCTTTTATTTTTTGCATCGTCATCACCCCAATCCAACACACTCGGTGCAAATGTTGATGGCTTTGGTGAGCACATCCACCCAGCCCTCTTTAGACAATCCGCCCACGATAAATCCCAACGCCAGACCGACGATGGCACACCGGGCTATCCACAGCCCCAGCGGCTTCTTTTCGACGGGAGCGGGTGGGGCGATGCGGGCCTCGGCGGGCGCCTCTTTCAGCAGGGCGATCTCCCGCTTTTGGCTTTTCCGCCCGTAGAAGGCGGCAAAGACACCATAGCCGAAGGGGATGCCCATACAGGGGGCCAGCACCACCATCGCTTTGATCATCGAGTCGGTAATTTCGCTTTGGTGGAAGTGGTCAAGATCCAGAGCATACACCAGAAACACCGCCGTGCCCACCGCCAACAGACAGAGGGTGACCAGACGGTTGATGCGTCTTGTCCGGCGCTCCTTGTTCACCTTTTCCGTCAGATCGGCGGGGCAGAGGGCCAGGTTCACCCGGCTTTGCAGCCGTTTACAGGTGGTGGGCGTCAGGTCGGGGTTGGATCTGTCGGCGGTGGGGAGCAGGGGGTGCAGAACGATACCCACCGCTATAAGCCCGAGGCAGAGATACACCGGCAGGGCGATACGGTCGAACTGAGCCGCCACCACCTCCCGGGTAAAGGGGTGGTCGCCGGTGCGGTAGATGCCCACACAGGCTACCATCAGCAGCAGGGCAGACGCCACCAGCGCCGCCGAAACCAGCGCATAGTACACGATTCGCAGGATCTTTTTTTGTTGTTGGGTCATAAACGGACCTCCTTACAGCCTATTGACCGTTCCATTATAACACCTTTCCAATAAAAAGTAAATGGTTCGACCACACTTTGCATAAAAAGACGGTAAGAATATGGCCAAAATGTAAATTCTCTACAATATTACAACATTTTGACAAATTAGCACATTAAAGTACTTGCATTTTGCGAGAAAATGAGTTATCATATAAGGTGGTATTTTAGGGTTACTATATATAATACCTAAATTTATGAAAACGCAAGTTCGAAAAACGACGAGAAAGGAATCCGCCTATGAAGAACTTACATTTATCAAAGATCCTGCGCTCCTCCGTGAGCATTCTGGCGGCTGTGTCCCTGCTTGTGGGCATGGCTCCTGCGGTGTTTGCCGCAAGCGTAGAGGAGGTGCAGGCAGACAGCGCCATCACCCTGTTGGATAACCTGAATGTGAATTATCAGGACTATATCAACAGCGACGTGATGTTCCAGATGCCGGAGGGCATGACCGCTGACGAGGAGGTCTCGGTCATTATCCGGTATGATCTGCCGACGCTGATGGATGCCTATGAGGGCACCGACAAAACGATGAGTATGCAGGAGTTTGCCGCCACCGACGAGGCAGCGGGTGTGATTGCCGCTATTGATGCCCGCCGTGAGGCGATCCTGGCCACCCTGGACGAACAGGGCGTGGAATACCAACTGGGTGAGCAGTACAATGCGCTGTTCGCCGGTTTTGAACTGTATATTAAGGGCGGCGACTATGCCGTCACCTGTATGTCGATGGCGGACGACGAACAGGTGGTGCTGGGCAACGAGTATATGCCCCAAGAGGCGCAGTTGGTGGAGAACGAGGTCAACGTGTACGAGACCGGTATCTTCGACTCTTCGGACGTTCCCTATGACGGCACCGGTATGGTGGTGG
>CAYSRL010000146.1:0-3327 GCA_964433515.1 uncultured Ruminococcus sp. | reverse complement strand
CCTCGTTATAGCCCACGGTGGCAGTCTTTTTCAGACTGCTGATATACAGGTCGTTATTGCCGACACCGTCCTCCACCTCAAACAGGCGGATGTTGTCGTACAGCGCCGACCCGCCCAGGTCGCAGATGGCGATGCCCACCCGGGTGAAATCCCGGGGATTTATCTCGGCGGAATACCGTTTCCACCCGGAGCCGTACGCCCCTATATCGCACTCAAAGCCCGCCACATCCAGAGGGCCGGTCATCCGGTCGTCGATGAGCACCAGTTTACCGGCGCCATCCTCCAATATCTTCATATCAAAGGAGAGCACATACCGGGTGTTGGGCTTGACCGTTATCCATTTGATGTAATACAGGCCGTAAGAGTCTTCGGAGCCGGTGTATTTGAGGGAGTTGCCATAGGCATACCGGCTCTCGTTGATGCTCAGAAAACCATTGCGCCAGCCATAGCCGGTCTGCCAGTAATTCTTTTGCTCCATCCGGGGATCCGCCACCAGACAGTCGCTGTCCAGGCAGACGGTGGCGGAATCGGTGGGAACCATAGACACCGCCGACCCCATATTGGCGCCCACGTATTTAAGACCGTTGCCGTTCTTGAACAGGGCGATGTCGTCCACCCACAGAGAGGAGTTTTCGGCATAAAAAGCGATGGTGATCTCGGACAGATCTTGGGAATTGAACGCCACGCTGCGCAGATGCCAATCCCCATCCCAGGCGGTGGGATAGATCTGATAGTCGTCCCGGGAGGCGTTCTGCCCGGAGCAATACATAAACTTGCCGGTGTCCGGCGCCACCACGCCGATGCTGGCGTGGCCCCGATTATCGGCGGATAGGAAATCGCCCTTGATCCACGCCGAAAACACATAGTCGGTCCCCGGTGTCACCGACACGGTGAAAGAATACCATTTTCCGGAGGAGGAACCGGTGCCGTTGAGATACAGCACCTTGCTCCCATCCGGGGCTGTGGCGTCCTCTTTGATCTGCCCGGACGCCAAAAACTGGCTGGTGTTCCACTGGCCGCCGGCGTCTTCAAAACTGCCGTTCTGAATCAGGTTGACCGACGAGGTCTTGGGGCGGTTGTTCACCTCGCCGAAGGAATACAACCGATAACTGCTGGTGGTGTTCCAATGCCGTCCGATGCCGGTGATGCCCGTGACGGTCACATAGGTGGTGCTCTTTACGTATTTCTGCTCCACCCCCGCCACGTTGTTGGGGTCGCTCTCCACCTCGTTGCCCTTACCGTCCCGCACCACGATCTTATACATCGAGTTGGGGGTGGCGGTGTCGATATACTGGCCCTTGCCGTCGCTGACATAGTCGGACTGGTTGACGTTTTTGAGCACGTAGGTCCAGCTGTTGCCCCCATCGGTGGAGCGGAGAATATCCATCTTGGTGGCCTGGCGGGAGGGGATCCACTCCACATAGCCGCCGCCCTCGTTGCAATACAGCACCGGCTTGTCCAGCACCACCGTTTCGCCCCGATAGGCGGCCCGGTAATCGTCGATGTAATGGCGCAGATCCGCCACCGAGGACACAAAATCCGTGTTGGGGACATCGCCGTAACTGACGGTGTCCAGCAGGTAATAGGCGGTGCGGGAATGGGTGCCGTGGGACATCCACGCCCATTGAACGCCGCCCCGATAGCCCTTTCCCATCATATTCTCCCGCCACTGTATCAGCCGGTTGGAAAACAGGTCGGGATCCGGGTCCAGGTCGTCCCCCACGTTGTATTCGGTCATAATGATGGGGGTGTCGGTCTTATAGTCCTCCACGTTGGGCAGGTTGGCGTTGTTATCGTAGCGGTTGTGACCCATCAGATCCAGGTCAAAGCCGCCGTAGATGGTCTTGTCAGAGTCGTTAGAGGCCACCGTCCGGGCCACGTCCGGCAATTCCTCTTTCACAATGTCGTTGATACGGCTCATAAAATGCACCATATCGTCCCGGTTGACGCCATACATCTCCCGGCTGTCAAAATGGTTTCCCTTTTCCGAATCGTTGATCTCATTCTCCGGCTCGTCGGCGATCGCCACCAGCGCCACCACGTCCTTGTATTCCGCCAGCATCTTGCACAGAGGGCGGACGAACCGCTCCACATAATGCTCGGTGACGGTGGGGTTGCAGTATTTCTGGGCGAAAATGTTGTAGGCGTCCATACCGTAATAACCGGGAGCAGAGGAGGAATGGAAGCACACCGTCCACATCACCGGCATCCCGATCTCCCGGCACATATTCAGCAGCCGGCGGGCATTGTCCAGAAACTCCTGCTTGATGCCGAGAACGTCGCCGTAATCGTCAAAGATGACCCCCTCGTCATAGATGGAGCCGCCATAACCCAGCAGGTTATAGCCCATCGCCTTGAGGTTGTAGATCTCCTGATAGATCTGGTCGGCTCCCACCGTGTCCATCGCCACCGTGGACCAGGCACTGCCCTGGTATTTCACCATCGTTTCGTTGCCGGTAAGGCTGTGGCCCACGTTTCCGCCGTCAAACCACGGGAACCAAATACCGTCAAGGAACCCATCCCGCTCCAGGATCTGTTCGATGAGCATCGGCTCGTCGGCATCGGTCCAGGGGAAATCCCCGCCCAAGGCGGCCGAAACCCCCGCCGCCGGGATAAGCCCCAACAGCAGCGCCGCCGTGCAAAGCAGAGAAAACAGCCGGTTTTGAATGGTTGGTTTGCTCATAGTACCTCCAAGAAATCACAAAACAGATATACATACACGATAAGTATACCATACCGCCATACCGTTGGCAAGATAAACCATACTTTTTCCTTTCTTAAGAGGAAAGGAGAACCCCCACGGCGGGAGCCGTGGGGGTTCGTTTGCTTATCGGGTGTCGGGATCAGCCAAGAACACCGTTATAACTGTTGGCCTGAGCCTCACCGTAGAGGGTGGTCTGCACACCGTCGATCTCAACCACAAAGTAGGGGATGGCGGTGATGGCCACATCGTACTTGGTGGCGGGGATGTTGATGATGCGCACGGCAAAGGAAGCGGCGGTGTCGGTCAGATCGCACAGGTATACCGCCTTCACATCCAGCTCGGACACGCCGTTGGACACGATGGCGCCCATAGAGATCAACTTATAGCCGTTCACGGTGGCGTTATCGTACACGGCGGTGGTACCGTTGGCGGTCATACCGTCAACCTCCACGTCAAACCGGAAGGCCAGACCGCTGACATCCTCGGAGACCGAGTTGCCGCCGAAGACGATGGGCAACTCCACCTCACGGATGTCGCCGCAGACGTTGCAGTCCACGTCCAGCTCGCCGTCGTAGGTGTGACCCAGAGCGGCGGTCTGGTCGGCCACGTACTTGTCGCCGCAG
>CAYSRL010000145.1:0-3338 GCA_964433515.1 uncultured Ruminococcus sp. | reverse complement strand
GGTGCCGCAGATCGTTTATTATATTTCTGCTTATTGCAATCTGGTGGCTAAGAACAAGATCGCAAACGGCGACCCCATCAACGTGGTGGTTCCCACCGGTAATTTCGGTAATATTCTGGCTTGCTATTACGCCAAACTTATGGGTCTGCCGGTGAATAAACTGATTTGCGCTTCCAACCGCAATCGGGTGTTGACCGATTTCTTTGAGACCGGTGTGTACGATTGCAACCGTCCCTTCTATACTACCACCAGCCCGTCTATGGACATTCTGGTATCCTCTAATCTGGAGCGGCTGTTGTACCATCTGTCGGGGAATGACAGCGGGGAAATCGTCCGTTTGATGAGTGCACTCAAGACCGAGAACCGCTATGCCGTGTCCGATAAGGTGCGTGAAGCGGTGCAACAGCAGTTTGTGGGCGGCTGTGCCGACGATCAGCAGGTGGCAGACACCATCAAAACTTTGTACGATAAGAGCGGTTATCTGTGCGACACCCATACGGCGGTGGCTGTGACCGTTTATGAGGATTATCGCAAAAACACCGGCGACACCACCCCCACGGTGATCGCCTCCACCGCCAGCCCCTTTAAATTTGCGCCGGCAATACTGGATGCATTGGGCGGTGCTGAAGCCCAAAAGCCCTATGACCAATTGAAAGAACTGTGCGATAAAACCGGCTGGAAGATCCCGCAACCGCTGGGTTCTTTGTGTGACAAGGCGATCCGCTTTACAGATGCTTGCGATAACGATAAGACCTCTATGCAGGCCACCGTTTATCGGTTGTTGAACCTGTAACGACCGGGAGGGAACAGGATGGCGTTATTTGCGATTGCTGATACCCATTTATCCCTTGGCGCCGATAAGTCAATGACGGTTTTTCCCGGCTGGGACGATTATGTGGAACGGCTGGAAAAAAACTGGCGTCAACTGGTCGGCCCGGAGGACACTGTGGTGATTGCCGGCGACATTTCCTGGGGGATGAACCTTAAGCAGGCAAAAGAGGATTTTGCTTTTCTCCACAGCCTGCCGGGTAGGAAACTCATTCTCAAAGGAAACCACGATTATTGGTGGACCACCCGCCGGCAGATGGACCGTTTTTTTGAGGAAAACGGATTCGACTCTCTCCGCATCGTGCATAACGATGCGGTGGAGGTGGATGGCCGCTTTGCGGTGTGCGGCAGCCGGGGTTGGTTTTTTGATGCAGAAGAGGATGCGGATAGACTGGTGTTGCTCCGGGAGGCGGGACGTTTACGCACCTCCATTCAAGCGGCAAAGGCAACCGGCTTGGAGCCGGTGCTGTTCATCCATTATCCGCCCGTTTATGCGGATCAGGTTTGTCCGGAGATCCTGGATGTGCTGAAAGAAGAAGGTATCACCCGATGCTTTTATGGGCATATTCACAGCAAAGGAATCCGCCTGGCCGTGGAGGGCGAAGTGGAGGGAATCACCTATCGGCTGATATCGGCGGATGCCTTAAAATTCTGTCCGACACCGGTGCTTTAAGCGACTTTGATAAATTTTTGTTAATTTGATAAAATTTTTGCAAAAAAGTGTAGCCAAATGAATTTTAGTATGTTATAATGGGGCTCACTATGTTTGAAAGCAAAACTAGGAGGAAATAACAATGAGTCTGAAAACTGCTACGAAACTGGAAAACGGCCGTGTGGAACTGGAGGTCGAGGTCGACGCCGCCACCTTTGGTGCCGCTGTGGATGCCGCCTACAAGAAGGATGTCAAGAAGATGTCTGTGCCCGGCTTCCGTAAGGGTAAAGCCCCCCGAGCTATGATCGAGAAGATGTATGGCACCGGCGTGTTTTATGAGACCGCTATGAACGATGTCTATCCCACCGCTCTGGACGAGGCCATCAAAGAGTCTGAGTATCAGTATGTGGAAGATAAGATCGACCTGGACGTGGTGTCTGTGGGCCCTGAGGGCCTGGTATTCAAGGCGGTCATCACGGTTAAGCCTGAGGTCAAGATGCGTGGTCATAAGAGCCTGAAGATCACTCGTCCTGCCGTTGTTGTGACCGACGAGGATGTCAACAACGAGTTGTCCCGCCTGCAGGAGCAGAATGCCCGTATGGTGTCTGTCGAGGATCGTGCCGCCGAGATGGGGGATACCGTCACCTTCGATTTCGAGGGCTTTGTAGACGGTGTGGCTTTTGACGGCGGTAAAGCTGAGAACCACGCTCTGGTGCTGGGTTCCGGTCAGTTTATCCCCGGTTTTGAAGAGCAGTTGGTCGGCGCTTCTGTGGATACCGAGTTGGATGTGAACGTGACCTTCCCCGAGGAGTATCACGCCACCGAACTGGCCGGTAAGCCTGCCGTGTTCAAGTGCAAGGTGCACAAGATCGAGAAGAAAGAACTGCCCGAGATCGACGATGAACTGATCAAGGATTGCTCCGATTTTGATACCGTTGAGGAGTTCAAAGCGGATGCTAAGAAGCGTCTGGAGGATCGTCGCAACGCCGCCGCCGACAGCGAGGTGGATGAGAAGATCGCCGAGGGTCTGATCAAGTGCCTGAAGGCCGATATCCCCGCCGCTATGATCGAGAATACCATCAATGACCGGATCCAGGACTTTGCCTATCGTCTGCAGAGCCAGGGTCTGAGCATGGATATGTATATGCAGTACACCGGTATGGATACCGCCGCTTTCCGTGAGTCCTTCCGTGAGCAGGCCGAGAAACAGGTGAAAGTGCGTCTGGCTCTGGAGTATGTGGTCAAGAACGACAAGATCACCGTTTCTGACGAAGAACTGGAGGCTGAGTATGCCAAGTTTGCTGAGCAGTACGGTATGGAGGTCGAGCAGGTCAAGGCCGCTATCCCCGCTGCCGCTCTGACCGAGGATATTGCTGTGGAGAAGGCTATGAAGTTTATCCGTGGCAAGGCCACCATCACCACCGAGGGCGAGAGCGCCGAGTAATTTCATCGCCGTAAGTGTTTAACCGCCATTTTCCCTGCTCATACTCTATGGGCAGGGAAATTTGCCTATACTGACCTATGAAAGTGAGGAACTGTTATGAGTTTTGTACCTTATGTTGTGGAGCAGACCAGCCGTGGCGAACGTAGCTACGATATTTTTTCCCGTCTGCTGAATGACCGCATCATTATGCTGTCCGATGAAGTGAATGACACCACCGCCTCCTTGGTGGTTGCCCAGCTTCTGTATCTGGAGGGTCAGGATCCCGACAAGGATATTCATCTGTACATCAACAGCCCCGGCGGCTCCATATCTGCGGGTATGGCCATCTATGATACCATGCAATATATCAAGTGCGACGTGTCCACCATCTGCGTGGGCCTGGCCGCCAGTATGGGCAGTTTTCTGCTGGCGGCG
>CAYSRL010000144.1:0-3338 GCA_964433515.1 uncultured Ruminococcus sp. | reverse complement strand
GATGCTTGCGAATGTTGGTTTTGCTCATTTTAGACAGGCGAAGATAACTGTAGATTCCTCCACGGAAGACGGAGTAAAGTACAAGATTATAAAGAACTATGACGATCTGCAAAAAGTAAAACAAGGTTTCGCACCTCCTTTGGGAATATTATAGCGGCAGAATGCAGAAAAAGCAAGAGGCGAGATAGAAAACAGGCTCCCTCCTCGAGAGAGCTGTCAAATGCGTAGTATTTGACTGAGGGAGTTTTTTCGCAGGGGCGTCGAGGACGTCACCCCCTACGACCACCCACCGAGGTTGGATAGAATTTGTAGGGGATGGCCGTGTGTGCTCAAATAGGATACAGACCGCCAGTTTTAAGGCGCCCACCGGGAAAATGTCGCTTTGCTTCGTTGTCCCACACATGTGCTCCGTTACGAAAAGACGTCTCGAAAAATCCCATAATCTTTTGAAAAATCTCAAAAATGCACTTGACAAAATGGTGTTTTGTCGCTATAATGTCACTTGCGCTATGGACAATTAGCTCAGCTGGTAGAGCATCCGCTTGACGTGCGGAGGGTCAGCGGTTCGAGTCCGTTATTGTCCACCATAAAAAGGCCGTGATTGTGAAAACAATCACGGCCTTTTTAGTTAAATCCACCCTTGCGGGTGGGTGAAATCCTCCCTGCGGTCGGATGAAAGGAGTATCGTATACGTTTAGATGTGAACGCCATCGGCAAATAATTCAAGATGGTGCGAAAACACTATGTGATGCCCTGCGTCCATACGGTTGCGCTATGCGCAAACGTATGCTATAATGGTCACAAACCATCGTTCGAAAGAAGGCATTGTTATGGGAATCTTTTCCGCTCTAACCGGGACACTGGTCAACACCGGCACGGTGCTGGTGGGCAGTCTTTTGGGGCTGTGTCTGGGTAAAGCGTTGCCGGAGCGCATCGGCAAAGGGCTGATGACCGCCCTGGGACTATGCACCCTCTTTATCGGCATCGGCGGTATCCTCGGCGGACAGAACACGCTGGTGGTCATCCTGTCTATGGTGATCGGCACCGCCATCGGCGAACTTTGCGACCTGGATCGGTTGGTGAACAAGGCCGGCACCGCTCTGGAACGCAAGTTGGGAAAAGGCAAGGGCACCGTCGCCGAGGGCTTTGTTACTGCCAGTCTGGTGTTCTGCGTGGGGGCTATGACCATCGTGGGCAGTCTCAACAGCGGGCTGACCGGCGACCACACTATGCTGTATACCAAAGCGTGCCTGGATCTTATCTCCTCCCTGGTTTTTGCCTCCACCCTGGGCGTGGGGGTGGTGCTGTCCGCCGGGTTCGTGCTGGTGCTGCAGGGGAGCATTGCCCTGCTGGCCCATTTCATCGCCCCCTACCTCTCCGCCGGGGTGGTTGCTGAGATGACCGCCGTGGGCAGCCTGCTCATCATCGGTCTGGGGCTGAATCTGCTGGGGGTCACCAAATTGAAAATGATGAATTTCGTCCCCGCCATTTTCCTGCCGGTGCTGTTGTGCCCGGTGTACGACTGGGTGGCAGGCTGGCTGTCCAGCCTGATCTGAACGACAAAAACGACCCGAAGCCGCCGGCTTCGGGTCGTTTTCTTTATAAGGATACGTTAAACAAGGCGTTGGCATTCTCCCGGGTGGCGGACAGCAGAGCGTCCACCTCCATTCCCCGAATCTCTGCGATCCGTGCCGCCGTGTGGGCGATCAGGGCGGAATCGCACCGTTTGCCCCGCAGGGGCACCGGCGCCATATAGGGGGCGTCGGTTTCCAGCAGCAGCCGGTTCAAGGGGACGGATGCCGCCACCTCCACCGGCTTGCGGGCATTTTTAAAGGTCACCGCCCCGCCCAGACCGATATACATCCCCCATTCCGTCACCTGCCGGGCCATCTCGGCGCTGCCGGAGAAGCAGTGCACCACCCCCCGGGGGCGGTATTCCCGGATGAGGTTCAGGGTGTCCTCGTGGGCCTCCCGGTCGTGGAGGATCACCGGCAGATCCAGTTCCTTCGCCAGTTGGATCTGTTTCCGGCACCAATCCATCTGCACCTCCCGGGGGGCGTTCTCCTCCCAATAATAGTCCAGACCGATCTCGCCGATGGCGCAGACGGCGGGGTGCGCCGCCGCCTGTCGGACGGCCTCCAGCCAATCCGGGTCGGCGCCGTTCACAGCCTCCGGGTGGATGCCTACCGCCACCCGGACATAGGGGAACCGCTCCGCCAGCGCCAGACTGCGGGCGATGGACTCCGGGTCGGTGGCGCACTGGATCACGCCGCAGACCCCGGCATCCGGCAGGGCGGACAGCACCGCCTCCCGGTCCGGGTCAAACGCCTCGGCATCGTAATGAGCGTGAGAATCAAAAATTAAGGACATAAAACCACTTCCTTGATGTAATAAAACCTACCGTTCAGCCTAACCGGCTGGTGCAGGCTTGTAGGGGAGGGCCTCTGTGCCCTCCCGCCATTGTTCTGCGACCGGGAGGGGATGGAACCCTCCCCTACGAATTCTGTTCAACCGGTGTGCAAGACCGTAAGACGTGGGAAAAGATCGCCCAAAAAGAACATCAAACCAACAAAAAAAGCCGTCGGCTTCTCCGACGGCTTTTTTGTGCAAATTACTCAGCGAAACCGGACTCCACCAGTTTGATCAGAGCCAGGACAGCGGCCTCCTCGTCAGCGCCGTCGGCGATGATGCGGATGGAGGTGTTGCCCACGATGCCCAAGGACAGGACACCCAGCAGACTCTTGGCGTTCACACGGCGCTCCTCTTTCTCAACCCAGATGGAAGCCTTGAATTCATTGGCCTTCTGGATGAAGAAAGTAGCGGGGCGGGCATGCAGACCCACCTGATTCTGAACAACAACATCTTTGACAAACATAACGAATGCTCCTTTTCTAAATACATAGATTCCATCGGAAATAGGCGCTAACTCACTGTCCTTATTATACCACGAAAAACAGACAAGTCAATGCGAATATTTTCGGTTTGTCGAAGTTTGGTTGAGTGACCGATTTTCCGGTTTTTCGATTTGCCGGTTTGTGCAATTTGTCTAAACCTGTGGAAAACTTTTGGTTATTGGGGAGAGGGATCCCCGGCGGTCTTCAGGCTCTCGATATACGCCCGGTCGGCCTCATTCAGGTCGGCGGTGTCCAGCATTTCGGGCCGGAGCCGATAGGTGCGCTCCAGGGATTGCTGGTGCCGCCACTTGGCGATGTTGCCGTGGTGACCGGACAGCAAGATCTCCGGAACCGCTCTCCCCTCCCATTCGGCGGGGCGGGTATACTGGGGGTATTCCAAAAGCCCGGCAAAATGACTCTCTTCGGTGAAACAGACCTCGTCCG
>CAYSRL010000143.1:0-3343 GCA_964433515.1 uncultured Ruminococcus sp. | reverse complement strand
ACACTTACCGCACCCAACGGAATACAAGTCAGCAACAACACGGTAGCCAACAGGACGGACAAGAGTTTTCTTTTCATTTCTTTTACCTCCCTAAAAAAGTCTACCCTCATTTTAGCGGAATTTTCGCTAAAAGTCAATAGCGAAAAACTTTCTAGGGTATAATGCAGATAGCATATACGAAGGAGGGTGTGGCTATGCCCCATTATCGCAGGATCCGGGATCTGCGGGAGGACCGGGACCTGACCCAGGCCCAGATGGGCGTGATTCTTTCCTGCAGTCAGAGGGTATACAGCAACTATGAGCGGGGCGACATCGACATTCCCACCGCCACCCTTATCAAACTGGCGGATTTTCACCGGGTTTCGGTGGACTATCTGCTAAACCGCACCGACAACCCCCATATCCATGAGTAAGAGCCTGTGGCATCCTGCCACAGGCTCTTGTTGCTTATCTGTCGTACATACAATTAATTGCCTCTAGCGCTCATATGGGGTTAGAGTGTGTGTTGCGCAAGCAACTGTTGAAGATCAAAATCCACGTTATCCAACTTGTTGAACACAAAATCCATATTCAGCGTCTTTTTTGCGTGTAATTCACCGCTCTGATCATTCCAGATGCTCATCGACAACTCGGTGGACATCGTTTTCGGTACACCGGCTTCATCGGTAGTCAACATAATGGTCACATCATCCAGCACGTCGTAAATATCCGGTATAATTTCACGCATCACGCGTTGCGGGAAACCGTATTCCATATTGGCTCCATCGACAACAAAGGTCATTTTGACCGTTCCGTTGTTCTCCTCCGCTTCGAAAGATTTAATGGCTTCTTGCTCGAAAAGCGGCGTATTCAAAAGCGAAAAAATACTGCTGTTAATGATGGAGTAGGACCATTCTTCCATTTCTCCTTTTCCATTTAACGTTGAGGAGATACCATAGGCCTTTTCTCCCTCGATGCAGTAAACCGACTGTTTATCGGCTTCCGGGAACTTGTCTAATAAGAAGTACTGCAGTTTACCATCGCTGTTTTGCGATTGGACTTTAATCGTGGTATTGCGCACAAAATGTTCCGTTAGATACGTCACCTCGTCACGGGTGGTGATATCTACGTCGCTTTCCTGCGGCGATTGCATCAATTCGGGGACAAATTTACGGATGGTATCGTAGTACAAATTATAGGCTTCCTCCTGCGTGATGACAGGAGCACCTTTGTTCGCATCGGTGGCCGTTTTATCATCGCAAGCGGTAAGGCAGAACAATAATGCCACAATCAGGACACAACACATCCATTTTTTCATAATTCAACCTCCTCGCAAAATTACTCTGAACTTAACTACCGTAACGAACAACACAGTCACCTGTGGCAATTTCATTGTAGCACAACGAGTTTGCCAATGCAACCGTTTATACAATTTAGAATAACCGCACCGACAACCCCCATATCCATGAGTAAGAGCCTGTGGCATCCTGCCACAGGCTCTTGTTGCTTATCTGTCGTACATTTTGGTGATCTTCGCCATCTTCTCTATCAGTTCCGGCGTGATCGCACCGGGCACACACGTCCTTGATGGTGCGTTTTGGGTGGCGGCGGCCTTGGTGCAAGCGGCAGAGCCAACAACTCTGCCGCTTACTATGTTCATATCCATTCGTCAAATTTCCAGCCACCGTCTACGTATTTGACCGTGTGTTCGACGGCAATATCTGTTCCTTTTACATAAATACGGAAAGAAATGGCGTTAACTTCCTTTTTTATCAAGCAAATTGTTGAGGAATCCAGTGTTTCTGTGATTATTCCTTCTGCTGCTACATGATACAATTCTCCCTGATACTCCACCCAGACGGTGGAGGAATAGTACTGTTCGCAGGCCACATCGTAGGTGTATACTGTTTCAATTATTTCTTTCAAGTCACTTGCGGTTCGTACCTCTTCATGGTTATTGGCATCAACAAAGGAATCGTAAAAATGATAGTATTCACAATCCAATATATAGTCTTCACCGTTCAATAAGGTTGCGGTCGTGCCGGCAGGGAGTGTGGATGTCATATCATAAGAATAGCAAGCCTTGTACCACACCTCAATTTTTTGAGCCGTATCTACCATACCAGCGCAAAGAGTTATAGCCTCGTCATCGGTCATAACCGTGCCGTCTGTTTGCACCGTGGGGGTTGTGGTGACTGTGGCAGAGACGCCGGCTTCGTCATCCTTGGGTGTATCCGATTGCGAGTTGCAAGCGGTTAGGGATAATAATATCACACCAGAAAATACTGCACACATCCATTTTTTCATAATTCAACCTCCTCGTAAAATTACTCTGAACTTAACTACTATAACGAAAAGCACATTCAGTCTGTGACATTTTTTTGTACCACACCCATCAGATTAATAGTCTGAAAGGGCGATTTTTACCATTACCATACAGAATATGGATAGGGAGTTTTGCAGTAATGTATAGATAAAATAGGAAGAGAAAGTCCTTGATAGACAAAATGCAAGTAGTCTCCATTTTCTAGATAATACACACAGGATTGTGTCCCTTCATTCTCTATGATTTGGTCCGGCTCACCGTACGCATTGATCATATCCTTATAGGCTCCTCTGCGTTGGACACCACGCTGTGCTTCAAACTCTTCGTTCACAGGATCCATTGTCTGACGCAACTGATCGCTATAGTGTATTTCCGCCAATCTGTTATTCTCGTCAAAGTAGAAATATTGATGTCCTTTGGTCCAAAATCGTTTTGCATAATAGTAATCGGACGACAAATTGTCGGCACCATACTTATCACGTTCAAAACCTTGTTTGGTGTCTAAAATCGGTATACTGTATTTATTAAGAGTATCATATACTTCTTTTTCGGTCATACCCAACCAAATGCGACCGTGCACACCATCCTCTTCGCTATACCAAACGGATTCGTCTGTTTGCACCGTGGGGGTTGTGGTGACTGTGGCAGAGATGCCGGCTTCGTCATCCTTGGGTGTATCCGATTGAGAGTTGCAAGCGGTTAGGGATAATAATATCACACCAGAAAATACTGCACACATCCATTTTTTCATAATTCAACCTCCTCGTAAAATTACTCTGAACTTAACTACCGTAACGAACAACACAGTCACCTGTGGCAATTTCATTGTAGCACAACGAGTTTGCCAATGCAACCATTTTTGCAATTTAGAATAACCTCACCAAAACGGCCGCCAAAAAACCGCCACCCTTATCAAACTGGCGGATTTTCACCGGGTTTCGGTGGACTATCTGCTAAACCGCACCGACAACCCCCATATCCATGAGTAAGAGCCTGTGGCATCCTGCCACAGGCTCTTGTTGCTTATCTGTCGTACAT
>CAYSRL010000142.1:0-3357 GCA_964433515.1 uncultured Ruminococcus sp. | reverse complement strand
AGCGTCATATCGGCGGCACCCTTGGCAACGTCGGTGCCGGTGATGCCCATGGCACAGCCGATGTCGGCGGCTTTAAGCGCCGGAGCGTCGTTGACGCCGTCGCCGGTCATAGATACCACCTGGCCCTTGCGCTGCCACGCCTTAACGATGCGGATCTTATTTTCAGGCGATACACGGGCATAGACCGAGATGTCCTCAACCTGTGCATCCAGTTCGCTGTCGGTCATAGCGTCCAGTTCCGCACCGGTAATGGCCCGGTCGCCGGGGAGCAGGATTCCGAGTTCCTTTGCGATGGCAGAGGCCGTAACAACGTGGTCGCCGGTGATCATAACGGGCTTGATACCCGCACGGCGGCAAACCGCCACCGCCTCCTTTGCCTCCGGTCTCGGGGGGTCGATCATACCGACAAGGCCCATAAAGGTCAGGCCGTTTTCCAGTTCCTCAGAGGTGGGGTTTTCGGGAACGGTGTCAATTTCCTTATATGCTACCGCCAAGACACGCAGAGCGTTTTCACTCATAGCGTCGGTAACTTTTCTTGCCGTTTCCAGATCGCCGGACACACAGCGGGGAGCCATCATATCGAAAGCACCCTTAACGATAACGACGTTCTTGCCGTGGATCTTGTTGACGGTGGTCATCAATTTGCGGTCGGAGTCGAAGGGAATCTCCGCAAGGCGGGGATATTTCTTGTTCAGTTCGTCCTTGGGCATACCGTTCTTGTGTGCGGCAAGGACGATGGCGGTCTCGGTGGGATCGCCGATGTGCTGTTCTTCTGTACCGTTAAACACAACCGATCCGTCGCAGCAGAGCGTGCCGTACATAAGCAGTTTCTTAGTGCCTTCCGTGTTGTTGTTGCTGATGTTTTCGGGGTCTGCATACCCCTCAACGTAAGCCTTGGTGAGGGTCATACGGTTTTGGGTAAGCGTACCGGTCTTATCCGAGCAGATGACCGATGCGCCGCCCAGAGTCTCCACCGCAGGCAGTTTGCGGATCAGCGCATTCTTCTTCACCATACGCTGGACACCGATGGAAAGCACGATGGTCACGATGGCGGGCAAGCCTTCGGGGATGGCGGATACGGCAAGAGAAACGGCCGTCATAAAGATCTCCAGCACAGGAATGCCGTTGATAAGGCCGACGACAAAAATGATGCCGCAGGCGGCAAGCGCCACGATGCCTAAGTATTTGCCAAGTTGTGCCAATTTCTGCTGTAAGGGGGTCTGGCCGTCCTCTTCGTTGTCGAGAAGATTGGCGATCTTGCCCATTTCGGTATCCATACCGGTGGCGGTAACCACAGCGGTGGCCGTGCCGTAGGTGATGGAGCATCCGGAATAGACCATATTGTGACGGTCTCCCAGGGCGGCTCCGTCCTTCACCTCGGCCAGATAATCCTTTTCGGAGGGAACCGACTCACCGGTCAGTGCGGATTCTTCGGATTTCAGTCCGGCACTTTTGAGAAGTCTTGCGTCCGCAGGAACAAAGTCGCCGGCCTCCAAACGGATAATATCGCCGGGAACGAGTTCGGATGCATCAATGATCTTTTCCTCCCCGTCACGAATCACTCGGGCGTGGGGAGCCGACATATTTTTCAGAGCATCCAGCGCCTTTTCCGCTTTACCCTCTTGATATACACCCATAACGGCGTTCAAAATAACGATGAAAACGATCAACGCAGGCTCAAACAACTCGCCCCAGTTCCGCTCCACGCAAACGATCGCAAACGAGATGATCGCCGCCGCAATCAGAATCAGGATCATAGCGTCCTTGAATTGATCGGCAAACCGTTGAAGCGTGGTTTTCTTTTTCTTTTCACGGAGTTTATTGGCTCCGTATTTCTCTTTCCTTTCAAGAACTTGGGCAGAACGGAGTCCGCTGTGACCATCGGTTTTCAGTTCGCTTAAGAGTTGCTCTGCGTTTTTGGTGTAAGGTGTCAATTCCTGTTCCTCCAATTCTTCGGTTTTGCCGGTATTATAAAGGGGCTTTTTCAACTCTTGCTCAACTGAAATTCAACAAATGTTGATGTTGAATTGACGGACAGTTGAAAAACCTCCGGTATCTTATAATGGAACCGTGGTGCATCGGCACCTGTATAAGGAGGTACATACCTATGAAAAAAGTCAATTCCGGAAATTCCAGTCTTTTGATGAGTGTGGTTGAAATTCTCATCGGCATTCTGCTGCTGATCGATCCGGTGGGCTTTACCGCCGGCATCATCATCACGCTCGGCATCATCCTCACCATTCTGGGCATCGGGCAGACCATCAGTTATTTCTGCACAGAGGCCGAGGAGGCGGCAAGCGGCGGAAAACTGACCAAGGGTGTTCTGTTTACCGTGCTGGGTCTGTTCTGCGCATGTAAGTCCAGTTGGTTTATGGCGACCTTCCCGGTGATCACCGTGCTTTACGGCGCCCTGATCCTGGTTGCCGGCGTCAGCAAACTGCAGAGGGCGATCGATATGGTGCGGGTAAAGCAGCCGTATTGGTTCGTCGCCCTTATCAGCGCCGTCCTCACGCTGCTGTTTGCCGCCCTTATCCTGTTTAATCCCTTTGCCTCCACCGCATTTCTCTGGGCCTTTATCGGCGTGACCCTCATCATTGAGGCGGTAATGGACGTGGCGACCTTTATCTTCGCCAAGAGAGGTTCCTCCTCCAAAAACGATTGACCGAAACAGACAATAAACTGAGAAAGGAAAAAATAATGGCTTATTGTGAAAACTGCGGTGCCGAGATGAGCACCAATGCGAATTTTTGTCCCAACTGCGGAGCGGCCGCAAACGGCAACAACCCCCAGGCGCAAAACACCAACCAAACATCCGACACGGCGAAAACCATACTGACCGCCGCCGGAACGGCCGCCGGCGTTTCGATTTTGGGAAACGCCCTTAGACGCAGACGCAGACGGTATATGATGCCGCCTCACGGCGGTATGGGCGGCCCCGGGATGCACGGCCCCAGAATGTACGGCCCTATGGGCGGCCGTGGCAGAGGGCCCGGCAGAGGCGGACACGGCGGTATGGGCGGCCCCGGCGGGCACCGATAAAACCGAACCGAATATACTAGTCCGAATATCGGCAGATCTAAGGGAAGGGGCTGAGTCAGCGACTCAGCCCCTTCCTATCGGTAGATGATCTGTTGTATTCGTTGTCACCACACCCCTTCAGAGTGCGCCCCTTCCCATTTCACTATTATATATATGCCTTTGAAAACATTGGGTTATTTAAGCGAATGTTGTTGTGAACGCACGAAAGAAGTGGTATAATTAAAACGATCAGATGCTCCGGAGGTATGGTAATTTCAAGGCCAAACAGGAGGAAAAGTATGTTTGATTTTTTCAGAAAGCCAAAGTTAAAAGACGGTA
>CAYSRL010000141.1:0-3372 GCA_964433515.1 uncultured Ruminococcus sp. | reverse complement strand
ATGATACCATGCAATATATCAAGTGCGACGTGTCCACCATCTGCGTGGGTCTGGCCGCCAGTATGGGCAGTTTTCTGCTGGCGGCGGGCACCAAAGGCAAGCGTCTGGCTCTGCCCAACAGCGAGATTATGATCCACCAGCCTTTGGGCGGTGCCAAAGGTCAGGCTTCGGATATCAAGATTCAGGCGGACCACATTTTGTTTGTCCGCAACCGGATGAATCATCTGCTGTCCGAGTTGACCGGTCAGCCGATGGAGGTCATTGAGCGGGATACCGACCGGGATAACTGGATGACGGCGGACGATGCTGTGCGCTACGGTATCATTGATAAGGTGGTCGAAAAGCGCCCTTGATGGCGGCTTGGCTACCCTAACGGAGGTGAATCACCATGTCTAATGAACGGATGCAGTCGGATGCCTTTTGTTCCTTCTGCGGCAAACCTCAGCATGAGGTGGACCGGCTGATCGCCGGTCCCGGTGTGTTTATTTGTAACGAGTGTATCGACCTGTGCCAGATGCTGTTGGAACCGGAGGAGAAACCGGTGACCAAAAAGCGTCCCGCACACAAAGAAGATACCCCGCCGGAATTACCCACACCCCACGAGATCAAAGCGAAACTGGATGAATACGTCATCGGTCAGGATGCCGCTAAGATCACCTTGTCTGTGGCGGTGTATAACCACTACAAGCGTATATATTACGGCGGCGGTCTGGATGCGGAATTGGGTAAAAGCAACGTGCTGATGTTGGGCCCTACCGGCGTAGGAAAGACCGCTTTGGCTCAGACTTTGGCAAAGGCGCTGGACGTGCCTTTTGCCATTGCGGATGCGACCACGCTGACCGAGGCCGGTTATGTGGGCGAAGACGTGGAGAACATTCTGCTGCGCCTTATCCAGGCGGCTGATTTTGACGTAGAAAAAGCCCAGAAGGGTATCATATATGTGGACGAGATCGATAAGATTTCCCGCCGCAGTGAGAATCCCTCTATCACCCGTGATGTGAGCGGTGAGGGCGTTCAACAGGCCTTGTTAAAGATCCTGGAGGGTACCGTTGCCAACGTGCCTCCCGGTGGCGGCCGAAAACATCCGCAACAGGAATTTATCCAGATCGACACCACCAATATCTTGTTTATCTTGGGCGGCGCCTTTGATGGCATCACCAAAACCATCGAAAAGCGGGTGAGCACCGGTGCTATGGGCTTCGGCAATGAAGTGAAGTCTAAGAAAAGTGACGATGCTGTGTTGCTCAAACAGGTGGTACCGCAGGATCTGGTGAAATATGGCTTAATTCCCGAATTGGTGGGCCGTATGCCGGTCGTCACCACTTTAGAGGCGCTGGACGTAGAGGCGTTGGTGCGCATTTTGGCGGAGCCGAAAAACGCCATTCTTAAGCAGTATACCGAACTGTTCCGCCTGGACGACGTGGAGTTGGTCTTTACCGACGATGCTCTGCGGGCGGTGGCCCAGGAAACCCTCAAGCGGGAAACCGGCGCCCGTGGTCTGCGGTCGGTGATGGAGGGCCTTCTGACCCAACTGATGTTTGACATTCCTTCGGAATCCTCGGTGGAAAAGGTGCTGATTACAGCAGCCTGTGTCACCGACGGAGCCAAACCGGATATTGTTTATAACCCGGACAAGAAGAACCGCCGTATGACGGCAAAATCCAAAACGACTGCCCGTCGTAAGGCAGTGAACGTCTAATAGCGATCGGTCGGTATGTGAAAAAGGCAGACCGACCGATTTTTTCCAAACGAGGTGATTGTATGACCTATGAAGATAACCGTCTGTGCACTCTGCCGATGCTGGTGCTGAGGGGGCTTGTGTGCTTTCCGGAGACGGTAAACCACTTTGATGTGGGTAGACTGAAATCTGTGGCGGCGCTGAATGCCGCTATGGAAAAGGATCAGAAAATTTTTCTGGTTACCCAAAAGGATGTAACACAGGACGACCCCCAACCGAAGGATCTATACCGGATGGGCGTGGTCGCCCATATCCGGCAGATCGTGAAATTGCCCCACGATAATTTCCGCATTATCGTGGAGGGGGAATACCGTGCTACTGCCGTTGAGATCGTCCAGCACTCTCCGTTTTATGTGGCGGTGGTGCAGGAGCGGTTTGACCGCCCGGTCTCTCCGGCTTTGCTGGAGGATGCGCTGGTGCGGGAATGTCGTCAACAGTTTGAGCGGTATGCCGATTTGACCGGCAAAATGGCACCGGATGTGATGCTCACCGTTGCCTCCGACACGGATGCGGGGCATCTGGCGGATTATGTGGCCAGCAACCTGAATATGCCGGTGGAGGAGAAACAGCGGGTGCTGAACCTGCTTTCGGTAAGCAACCGGATGGAAACGCTTTTGCGGATCGTGGACAAGGAATGCCAGATTCTGGAACTGGAAAAGAAGATCGAAGATAAGGTCCACGAGCAAATGGACGAAAACCAAAAGGAATATTATTTGCGAGAGCAGATCCGGGCTATCTCTGAGGAACTGGGTGAGAGCGACGATCCTCTTGAGGAATCCGGCGAATACACCAAAGCTATCAAAGAGTTGAATCTGCCGGAAGAAATTGCAGACCAGTTACATAAAGAATCCCGGAAATTGGGTAAGATGCCTCCCGGTTCCCACGAGGCTACCGTGGTGCGCACCTATCTGGATACCTGTCTGGCTTTGCCTTGGAACACGGTGACTGAGGACTGTTTGGATCTGTCCCGGGCTCGTAAGATCCTTGACCGGGATCACGACGGTCTGGAAAAGGTGAAGGAGCGTATCGTGGAGGCGTTGGCTGTCCGCCAGTTGTCTGCCGAGATGAAGGGACAGGTGCTGTGTCTGGTGGGTCCCCCCGGAGTGGGCAAGACCTCTATTGCCAGATCCATCGCTGAGGCGATGGGGCGCAGATATGTGCGTGTCTCTCTGGGCGGTGTTCGGGACGAGTCCGAGATTCGGGGTCACCGTCGCACCTATGTTGGGGCCATGCCCGGGCGCATCATTTCCGCCATCAAGCAGGCGGGCACCAAAAACCCCTTGATCTTGTTGGATGAAATCGATAAGATGGGCAACGATTTCCGGGGCGACCCGGCTTCGGCGATGTTGGAGGTGCTGGACACCGAGCAGAACGGCGCCTTCCGTGACCATTATATCGACCTGCCCTTTGATCTGTCCCAGGTGATGTTTGTCACCACCGCCAACGATGCTTCTTCCATCCCGGCGCCGCTGTATGACCGTATGGATGTGATCACCCTGTCCAGTTATACTGCCGAGGAGAAAAAGCGTATTGCCAAACGGCATCTGCTGAAAAAGCAGATGAAAAAACACGGCTTGACGGCTAAACAGTTAAAGATTACCGACAGTGCTCTTGCGGCGATCATTGAGTGCTAT
>CAYSRL010000140.1:0-3376 GCA_964433515.1 uncultured Ruminococcus sp. | reverse complement strand
TCGTCCGGCACTCTATCTCCACTCGATAAACCTAAAAAATTCTTAAAACTTGTTCCTATTTCTCAGCATACATCTGGACGGTGGGGTCGATGGTGGTCACCAGACCGTATCCGTCCACCGCATCCACCACCTTGGTGTATTCCATCTCGGTGGGCATCTGGTCGCCGATGCCGTTTTGGGCGGTGACGATGCGCCCCGGCGTGCCGGACAGCACCGAATCGTATTTGGCCTCTAAGCCCTCCAAGCCGTTGCCGTCCGAGCCGGTAAAGCCCAAGATGTTAGAGGCCAGGGTGCCCTGAGGATAATACCGTTTATAATCGGTGATGATATAAAACGCATAGGACAGTCCGTTTTCGGAGGCCCAAGCGGAAAAAGCGTCTTTGTCTTTCAGTTCCACCTTGGATTTGATGACCTCGTACTGGGAATTGGTCTTGCCGGTCTGCTCGTACAGATACTCCCGGTCGATGGAAAACATCTCGGACAGGTCATCGGCAATGCGCTCACGGATCAGCGCAATCCCCTCTTCTTTGGTCAGTTCCTTTTCCTTGTCCACTCCTTTTAAATCTTCCCAGTCGCAGGCGGCAATATTCTTGGGGGACATTATGATTTTCCACACATCGGCCGATTCCGCCAAAGGCTGCATATTGGAGGCGTAAATGGGGCCCCGCTTGGCAGACACCACCGTGTCGCTGAGTTGTTGGGACACCGCCCGGCGCTGCCAATCCTCGCCCTGCACGATCTGGCGATAGGCCAAAACGCCTATATTCGCCAATGTGAACAGACCCGCCACCAACAAAACCGCCACCCGGGCCCGGAAACGCATCTGTTTGGTAGCGGTGCGGGAGGTGGTCTTTTTCGGCTGTGCCATAGTCCTCATCCTTTCTGCAGGGAATTTATCAACAAAATACCGTCATTTTTGCGGTGTTTCGGCGGTTTTCGACGCCGGGGAAATGCCGGGATAAAACAACAAATCGAGAGTCAAGAACCCAGCGTCTCAACTCTCGAATGCTGCCTGTACATACCTATGCGGTCAGGCGCACTTTATGACGCCCTTAACCAAAGAAATTCACGAGGGCATTCCACGCCTTTGCAAACCAGGAATTGTCCTCAGAGGGCAAAGACACCTGATCCTGCTGTTTGGACTCTATGTAATAGATCTGGTTGCTGTTTACCGGGGTCAGTCCGTTTTCCAGCACATACTGATTGACCTGCTCTGCGGAGGTGAGAGCCGCCAACTCGGATTTAAGCCGAACCTCTTCGGACTGGAGGGCGCTGTATTCCGTCCGGCCATCCGCCAGTTGCTTGTTCAGTTCGGTGGTCAGCACATTACAGGTGATGAAATATCCCACCACCGCCAACGCCGTCAGACCCAAAAGCAGGTAGACCACCACATTCAGCAAAGACTGCCGACGGGTGCGGCGGCGGGTATCCTCTTGCACCTTCTTGGTGTTTTTCAGCGCCACCAAGCGAGCCTCCCGGGGCTGAAACCGCTCCAGGTCATAGGCTTGTCCCAACTGTGCCATTGTGTCTACCTCCTTTCGTATTCCTTAATATATGTAGTCCGTTATTCGTAACGGTCGTGCACTTTCTCAATACACCGCAATTTGGCGCTGCGGCTGCGAGGGTTCTCTGCCAACTCCCTTTCGGTGGCGGTGGCAGGCTTTTTGGTAACGAGGTGCGCCGCCGGAGTCCGGCCGCAAACACACACCGGCAACTCCCGGGGGCATACGCAACCCTGCCGCCATTGCTGATACCGGTTTTTCACCATCGCATCCTCCAGAGAATGGAAGGTGATGACCGCCAGCCGACCGCCCACATTCAGGCAATCAAAGGCGGCATCCAATGCGGCGGACAGGCAATCCAACTCGCCGTTGACCGCAATCCGCAAAGCCTGAAACACCCGACGGGCGGGGTGCCCATCCCGACGGGCCGCCGCCGGCACCGACCGGCTGACGATATCCGCCAGTTGCAGGGTGGTTTCAATAGGGGTCTTGTCCCGCTCACGGACGATTGCCCGGGCAATAGGGCGGGAAAATTTCTCTTCCCCATACCGCCAGAAGATGTCCGCCAGCCCTTTTTCGTCCAGCGTAGCCACCAAATCGGCGGCACAAACACCGCTCTGGCTCATCCGCATATCCAGCGGGGCATCGTGATGGTAGGAAAAGCCCCGCTCCGGCGCATCCAACTGATGGGAGGAAACGCCGATATCCAGCAGGATGCCGTCCACGCCGGGAATGCCCAAATCGTCCAGCACCTGCCGCATATTCACAAAATTGGTCTGTACCAGCGTGGCGGGCAGACCCGCCAGCCGTGCCCCCGCCTCTTGAATGGCGTCGGGGTCCTGGTCCAGAGAGATCAGCCGACCGGTGGTCAGCCGGGAGGCAATGGCGTGGGAGTGGCCCCCGCCACCGGCGGTGCCGTCCAGATATATGCCGTCGGGGCGAATCCCCAACGCCTCTATGGTCTGGTCCAGCAATACCGGGCGGTGATACCCGGAGGATTCAGCCGCCATGGTTGCCACCTCACTTAAAAGCCATACTTGATGAATTCTTCTTCCAACTTGTCGTCGGTCATATCCGCCATCTCCTGCTCATACACCGCAGGATTCCAGATCTCCGCCCGGCGACCGGCGCCGATGATCAGACAAGGCTTTTCCAATCCGGCGTGGGCAATCAAATTCTTGTTCAGCAGGATGCGTCCCTGGGCATCCGGGGTCACATCCTCAGCAGACTCGGTGACCTTGCGGAGCAGTTTGCGGGTCTGGGCCATAGGGCCCTCGGTGATCTTCTGCAAAAGGCTGTCCCACTCCTCCAGCGAATAGAGGCTGACACACCGGTCCAGCACACAGGCGGCGATAAAGGTCTCGCCCAATTTCTCACGGAGTTTGACGGGCACGAAGACACGGCCCTTGGCATCCATATTGTGTTCAAACCGTCCGTACAGCATCATCACCCGTCACCTCCTTTTTGTTTGTCGTTTTTGAGGGGGAGTGCAACGCCCCCACCGGGTTGTGGAAAACTTTGTGAAAGTTGTGGAAAATCACCACTTCGCTCCACTTTGTGGCACTTTTCACCACTTACGCCTATTATAAATCACTTTTTCATAAAAATCAATAGGTTTTTTGCAGTTTTTCTGGAAATGGAGAAATTTTCTTTTGGGGCGGAAAAGAAGCCGAAAACAAAGGGCTTGATCGACCCGGAAGGGGGCTGTTGCTGGCTTAACCGCTAAAAGCGGCTCTGGCATTGCCGCCCGTAAACGAGTTATAAGCGCCGTTCCTTATCCGGCTCCCCCTGACGAGAGGAGCAAGAGAGCGCTCCGCACAAACCCGCACAGACTTGACTTCACTCCTAACTCCTCACTCCTAACTCCTAACTTC
>CAYSRL010000139.1:0-3395 GCA_964433515.1 uncultured Ruminococcus sp. | reverse complement strand
ACGCAGGCAAAACTGCGGTGGAGTGTGGGGGCGTCAACGCCGACCGTCTGGGCAAAATCAGTTTTCAAACTGGTTTTGCCCTTTTTTGTTGGCATTATTCTGCCGACAGAAAGGGCAAAACTCGGAAAAGGAGTGTTGCATAATGATGTATGAACAATGGAACGGCTTTACCCCCGGTGTATGGCAGGAGGAGATCAACGTGCGGGATTTCATCCAGCGCAACTACACCCCCTACACCGGCGACGATACGTTTTTGACCGAGGCCACCCCCCGCACCCGGGCGCTGATGGGCCGGTTGCAGGAATTGTTTGCCGAGGAGCGCAAAAAGGGCGGCGTGCTGGACGTGGACACCGATACGGTGTCCTCCCTGACCAGTTATGCCCCCGGCTACATCGACAAGGACAACGAACTCATCGTGGGTATGCAGACCGACAGCCCCTTAAAGCGGGGTGTCAACCCCTTTGGCGGCATCCGTATGGCCCGCCAGGCCTGCGCCGCCTATGGCTATCGCCTGAGCGACAAGGTGGAGGACGAGTTTAAGTTCCGCACCACCCACAACGACGGCGTCTACCGAGCCTATACCGAGGAGATGCGAAAAGCCCGCAAATGCCACGTCATCACCGGTCTGCCGGACGCCTATGGGCGTGGGCGCATCATCGGCGACTATCGCCGGGTGGCGCTGTACGGCGTGGATAAACTGATCGAAGAAAAGAAAAAGGACAAGGCCAATGTGGCCGCCGGCGGCTTTAACGCCGACAGCGTAAAACTGACCGAGGAACTGTACCAGCAGATCACCTTCCTGGGGTATATGAAGGAGATGGCGGCGATGTACGGCTACGACATCAGCGCCCCGGCCCAAAACGCCCGGGAGGCCATCCAGTGGACCTATTTTGCCTATCTGGCGGCCATTAAGGAGCAGAACGGTGCGGCGATGTCCCTGGGCCGTGTGGCCACCTTCATCGACGTGTATATTGAGCGGGATATGGCCGCCGGCACCCTCACCGAGCAGGCGGCCCAGGAACTGATGGACGATTTTGTGATGAAACTGCGCATCGCCCGGCACCTGCGCACCCCCGAATACAACGAACTGTTCGGCGGCGACCCGATGTGGATCACCGAGGCGGTGGGCGGTATGGGCCAGGATGGGCGCACCCTGGTGACCAAAAACTCCTTCCGCATTCTGCACACCCTTTACAATCTGGACACCTCCTCCGAGCCCAACCTGACGGTGCTGTGGTCCCGTGACCTGCCGGAGAATTTCAAGCGTTTCTGCGCCAAGGTGTCCGCCGACACCGACTCCATCCAGTATGAAAACGACGATCTGATGCGTCCCTTGCACGGCGATGACTATGCCATCGCCTGCTGTGTGTCGGCTATGACCATCGGCAAGCAGATGCAGTTTTTCGGCGCCCGGTGCAATCTGGCGAAATTGTTGCTGATCGCCCTCAACGGCGGCTTTGACACCACCAGCGGTATGCACATCGGCCCCCAAATGCCGGTGATGGATGTGAGCACCCTGGACTTCGATGGGGTGATGGAGCGGTATTCGGTCTATATTTCCTGGCTGATGGAACTGTATGTCAACACCATGAACGCCATCCACTATATGCACGACAAATACGCCTACGAAAAGACCCAGATGGCTCTGCACGATACCGAGGTGGAGCGCTTGATGGCCTTTGGCGTGGCGGGATTCTCGGTGGTGGCGGATTCCCTGTCCGCCATCAGATATGCCGCCGTCCACCCGGTGAAGGACGAGATGGGCTACATCGTGGATTTCCATACCGAGGGGGCTTTCCCCACCTATGGCAACGACGACGACCGGGTGGATCTGATCGCCCAGAACTTGGCGCACCAGGTCATCACCGAACTGCGCAAGACCCCCACCTACCGAAAGGCCACCCATACCCTGTCGGTGCTGACCATCACCTCCAACGTGATGTATGGCAAGCACACCGGTGCCACCCCCGACGGCCGTGCCGCCGGCACCCCCTTTGCCCCCGGTGCCAACCCTATGCACAACCGGGAGCAAAACGGCGCCCTTGCCTCCCTCAATTCGGTGTCCAAGATCCGCTACGAGGACTGCCGTGACGGCATCTCCAACACCTTCTCCATCGCCCCCGAGGCGCTGGGCAAGACCCCGGAGGAGCGGGTGTCTAATCTGGTGACCATCCTGGACGGCTATTTTGGCCGGGGTGCCCATCATCTGAACGTGAACGTGCTGAACCGGGACACCCTCATTAAAGCCTATGAGAACCCGGAGGCCTACCCCAACCTGACCATCCGTGTGTCCGGCTATGCGGTGAACTTCTGCAAACTGTCCCGGGAGCAGCAGCGGGAGGTCATCAGCCGCACCTTCCATCAAAGCGTATGATCGGGTATATTCACTCCCTCCAGACCCTGGGCACCGTGGACGGGCCGGGGATACGGTTTGTGGCGTTTTTGCAGGGTTGCCCTCTGCGGTGCGGCTGTTGCCATAACCCGGATACCTGGTCTGCCGCCGGCGGCACCCCCTATACCCCCGCCGAATTGGTGGAGCGGGCTCTCCGCTACCGCACCTATTGGGGCGCAGAGGGGGGCATCACCCTCTCCGGCGGCGAGCCGCTGTTACAGCCGGAATTTGTGCGGGAGGTGTTCGCCCTCTGCCACGAAAACGGCGTCCACACCTGTCTGGACACCTCCGGGTGCATCCTCACCCCGGCGGTGAAAGAGGTGCTGGCGGTCACCGACCGGGTGTTGCTGGACTATAAATACACCACCGACCGGGATTACCGGGCGTATGTGGGCTGTTCTCTTGCCCCGGTGGCGGATTTTCTGGCCTACCTGAATGGGCAGAATATCCCCACCACCCTGCGGCAGGTGACCGTCCCCACCCTTAACGACACCCCGGGGGCGGTATCCGCTCTGGGGGGGATTGCCGCCGCCCACCCCTGCGTGGACAAGGTGGAGTTGCTCCCTTTCCGCAAGATCTGTCAGGTGAAATACGACCAGATGGGGATTCCGTTCCCCTTCGCCCACCTGCCGGAACCCACAGCCGCCCAAATGGAAAAACTGAACACCCGGTTACAGTGCTCCCAACATTGACCCGACCCGGTTATAGTTCTCCCGATATTGACCCTACCCGGTTACAGTTCTCCCGATATTGACCCGACCCGGCCCCCTTGTGTAAAGGGGGCTGTTTTTTTGCTTACGGCAAAAAAGACTGGGGGAGTTCTTTACGGGCGGTCGAGGGCGCCCGCCCCTACGTCCTCGCACCAACCAAATTCGCCCCACCAACCCAAACCAACCTCGTAGGGGAGGGCCTCCGTGCCCTCCCGCAACCCCCGCACAGACTTGACTACACTCCTAACTCCTCACTCCTAACTCCTCACTCCTAACTCCTCACTCCTAACTCC
>CAYSRL010000138.1:0-3426 GCA_964433515.1 uncultured Ruminococcus sp. | reverse complement strand
CGGGCCTCGTCGATGAGGATGGAGTCCACCTCGTCCACGATGGCGAAATGGTGGCCACGCTGAACCTTATCCTTTTGGTGCACCACCATATTATCTCGCAGATAGTCAAAGCCCAACTCGTTGTTGGTGCCGTAGGTGATGTCGGCGGCATAGGCGGCACGGCGCTCTTCTTTATCCAAGCCGTGGGCGATCAGACCCACCGACAGACCCAGATACCGGTACACCTTGCCCATCCACTCGCTGTCACGGCGAGCCAGATAATCGTTGACCGTGACGATGTGCACACCCTTGCCCGCCAAGGCGTTCAGGTAGGCCGGCAGGGTCGCCACCAAGGTCTTACCCTCGCCGGTGCGCATCTCGGCGATCCGCCCCTGATGCAGGATGATGCCGCCGATGACCTGCACCGGAAAATGCTTCATCCCCAGCACACGCCAGGAAGCCTCCCGGCACACCGCAAAGGCGTCCGGCAGGATATCGTCCAGCGTTTCACCGGCGGAAAGGCGGTCTTTCAGCACCTGGGTCTGGCTACGCAGGGTGGCCTCGTCCATGGCGGCATAGGTCTCCTCCAGCGAAAGCACCCGGTCAGCGATGGGGCGCACCTTTTTGATTTCTTTTTGGCTGTAATCGCCAAAGAGTTTTTTCAGCAGTGACATATATCTCAAACCTTTCCGAAAAGTTATCATTGCACAGATTAAAATTCATTATAACATATTGTTTTCCCGATGGCAACCGTCAGAGGTAAAATTTCCGTGAACAGATAAAAAGAGGCATCCCGCAGGATGCCTCGAAAAGATGGATCACGGCTCTCGGGTGGTGAGATACCACACCGCCCGCTCGATGGAATCTTTGGAATTGCCCCAATCGTTGTTGCCGGCGTTGCGGTGGTCGTACATCTCGCAGAAATGATGCACGTCCCCCCGCAGTTCGGTTAAGTAATTGTGGGCCAGGCGGGAGGCCTCTTTGACAAAATAGGGTTGTTCCCGCTTGCTCATCCCGGCAGAGGCCTCCACCAGATCGGTGAAATGGGGCAGGCACAGGCAGGGCTGATCCTCAAACAGTTGGCGGAACTCCTTTTGGGTCTCATAGGTGCGGCAGACGGTGGCCAGCATCTTGGTCATAGCGTCCTCCAACTGGTCGCACACAAAGCAGGTGCTCAGTTTTTGCCGGGCATCCTTTGCCTGTTTCTTGGCGTTCTTGCCCACCAGAGGCAGGCCGGCGAACACCGCCTGCTCCAGCTCGTCCAACCGGGTCTGCATAGTCAGAGCCACCGACAGGCGGTTGCGCTGACCCAGGATCTGCCGATAATGCTCCAGGCAAAAGCCCTTTTTGTTGGTTTCGGTGCGCACATCCGGCTCCATCATCGCCGCTCCGGTGATATACTCCACCGCCCGCTTTTCCAAGGTGTTGCGCAACCGGCAGATGGGACAGCCGTCCCCCTCCTCAAACACCTCGGCAATGGGGATATTGGTAATGTCGTAACGCATAAACCATCCTCCTTATACGTGCACCCGGCGAACAGCCGTGCATTTTCCGGTCCGGTCGTCCAGGGTGAACAGCACGCCGTCCATCCGGCACTTACCCTCGGCGGTGGCAAACCGCACCGGCAGTTTGGTGCGCATCTTCTGCACCGACAGTTCGGTGCGCACACCCAAACAGGAATCCACCGGGCCGGTCATACCGATGTCGGTGATAAACCCGGTGCCGCCGGACAAGATCTGTTCGTCGGCGGTGGGCACGTGGGTGTGGGTGCCGAACAGGGCGGAGATCCGCCCGTCTGCCCAAGCCGCCAGCGCCCGCTTTTCCGCCGTGGCCTCGGCGTGAAAATCCACCACGCAGAACTTGGGGCTGCCCGCCTCGGCCAGGAGGGAATCCAGCGCATCAAAGGGAGATGTAAGCGCTTCCATATACACCGTTCCCTGCAGGTTGATCACCGTCACCTGATACCGGCCCCGATCCACCACCGTCATCCCACGGCCGGGGGTGCCGGCAGGCAGGTTAGCGGGGCGGAGCAACGCCTCGTTGTGCTCCAGCAGGTCATAAAATTCGTGACGGCGGAAGGTGTGGTTGCCGCCGGTGATCACGTCGGCGCCGGCATCAAACAGATGCCGGGCAGACACCGGGGTGGTGCCGTTGCCGTCGGCAGAATTCTCGCCGTTGACGATACACACGTCCACCGCCAGTTCCCGCTTGATCCGGGGCAACACCTTCTGCAGGTGGTGGCAGCCGATGAGACCCACCACGTCACCGATACACAGTATGTTCATAAAAGTCCTCTTTCTATGAAAAACTGCGGAGCCGTCACTCCGCAGTTTTTTGTAGTAATCGCTGACCGAATCGGTATACGATCATTCAACAGAGATGAAATAATAGTAGACGGGCTGACCGCCGGGGATGGCGGACACGTCCACCTCCACGTTCATCCGGGCCATCTTATCCCGGATGTTTTCACAGACCGCCTCGGCCTCTTCCTCGGTGATGTTCTCACCGTAGATCACGGTGATGAAATTCACTTCCTTATGGGCGGCGAAACGGCCACGAACCAGACGGCGGGCCAGCCGGGGAGCCGCCACCGCCACATCGGTATCCACAAAGGACAGTTTGCCGTTATCCAGCGCCAGGATCTGACCCTCTTTGATCTTGTGACCCTCAAAGTCGCTGTCACGGGCGGCAAAGGTCACCGAACCGGTGGACACATTGTCGGCGGCACGCTGCATCTCGATCAGGTTATCGTCCACGCCCGCATCGGGGTTGAACGCCAGCATAGCGGCGATACCCTGGGGGACGGTGCGGGTGGGCAGCACGCACACCTGGCGGTCCGCCAACGGCACCGCCTGTTCGGCGGCCAGAATGATGTTCTTGTTGTTGGGCAACACAAACACCGTCTTGGCGGGGGTCGCCTCGATGGCGGAGAGAATATCGTCGGTGGAGGGGTTCATAGTCTGTCCGCCGGACACCACCTGGTCACAGGCCAGGTCGTCGTGGAACAGGCTGTGGAGACCCTCGCCGGCGGCCACAGACACAAAGCCGTATGCATTCTCCGGCTCCACACGCTGGAGCGTGGGGACGGCGGCATCCGCCTCGGCGTCCGCATCCCCCACCCAGCCGGCGTTTTCGTGCTGGATGCGCATATTTTCCACTTTCACGGTCTCAAACTGACCGTATTTGATGGCCTCTTCCAGCGCCTTGCCGGGATGGTTGGTGTGGACGTGAACCTTGATGATCTCCTCGTCATCCACCACCACCACGCAGTCGCCGATGCTCTCCAGATACGCCCGCAGGCTCAAGGGATCCAGGGTGCATTTAGGGTCACGGCCCACGATAAACTCGGTGCAATAGGCAAACTCGATATCCTGCTCGAAACTGCCCACGGTGCTCTTCTGCACCGGCTGGGCTGCGGGAGCGGTGTCCTCGGTGCCGGCGACGATC
>CAYSRL010000137.1:0-3449 GCA_964433515.1 uncultured Ruminococcus sp. | reverse complement strand
TATCAACTGACCCCCGCCGACCGGCTGGCGGGGGATCGGGCGTTTTGCATTTTGACCAACGGCATCGGCGCCGAGCCGTTTTTACAGGATGCGGAATGGGAGGGAAAGATCGTCAACACCGGTCTGTTAGTGGATCTGCTGTGCGCCGACCGGCACGAGGGAGAGGAGCACCACGACCACGCAGAATACAACGAGCATATTTGGGTCAGCCCCACCCGCTATAAACAGCAGGTGGAGAACACCTCTCGGGTGTTGTACGGCCTCCTGCATAAACAAGAGGTGTTGGACAACACCGCCGCCTACGTTGCCGCCATCGACGAGGTGGCACAGCGGCTGCCCGACCTGTCCGGCCGTCCCTGTGTGCTGTTCCACGATTCGTTGTCGTATCTGGCGGCGGATATGGGGCTGGATGTGAAACTGACCCTTTCCGCCGAGGGGGAGAGCGGCATCGCCGCCGGGGATCTGGCCACGGTGGAACGGCTGGCCAAGGAAGACCCCGACCTGATCCTGCTGTACGACACCCAATATCCCATCCGCTATACGGCGGTGGATGGGCTGGTGCCCGCCGACCAGGTGCTGGCGCTGGAAACGGCGGTGGTGGGCACCGGAAAGCCCACCGACTGGCTGGAGGCGATGGGTCGCAACGCCGATAAATTGCAAAAACTGACCCAGGGAGGTGATGCCCCGTGAAAGAATGTGGATTGCATTGTCTGAAGATCAACCACATCACCGTCCGTGCCGGAGGACAAAATCTGGTGGAGGGCGTGAGCCTCCACGCCCATTGCGGGGAGATCACCGCCATTATCGGGCGCAACGGAGCGGGAAAGAGCACCCTGTTTAAGGCCATCCTGGGCGAGATATCCCACGAGGGCGAGGTGGTGTTCACCGGCCACGACGGGGTTCCCGCCCACCGGAAACCCCGCATCGGTTACGTGCCCCAAAGCCTGAACATTGACCAGAGTTCTCCCGCCACCGTGCTGGATATGGCGGTGGCGTATACCTCCCGGTGGCCGGCGTTTCTGCCGGTTCCCCGGAAACGGCGCCGGGAGATAGCGGAGCATTTTGCCCGGTTTGATGCCGCCGACCTGCTGGATAAACCGGCGGGACGGCTGTCCGGCGGCGAATGGCAGCGGGTGCTGTTGGCCATCGCCACCCGCCCTCACCCGGATATGTTGGTGCTGGACGAGCCGGTGTCCGGCGTGGACGAGGCGGGTATGCTCCGGTTTTATGACCTGCTGGAGCAGCTGCGCCGGCAGGATATGGTGATCCTGCTGATCTCCCACGACCTTTCTTTTGTCCGCCGCCACGCCGATCGGGTGGTGCTGTTGGACCGCCGTGTGCTGGCAAAGGGGTCGCCGGCAGAGGTGTTTGCCTCTGAGGCGTTCCGTGAGGTCTTCCCGAAAGGGGGTGCCGGGGATGTTTGATTGGCTCCAGTATGAGTTTATGCGGACCGCATTATGGGCGGTGCTGTTGATGGTGCCGCTCACCGCCCTGTTGGGCACCTTGGTGGTGAACAACCGGATGTCCTTTTTCTCGGACGCTCTGGGTCACTCGGCGCTGACCGGCGTGGCCATCGGCGTTATGGCCGGGGTGTCGGACTATCGGTGGATCTTGGTGCTGTTCGGGGTGGTCTTTGCCCTCTTGATGAACCGCATCCGCCGCAGCCGCATCTCCTCCACCGATACGGTCATCGGCGTGTTCTCCTCGGTGGGGGTGGCGCTGGGTCTGGCGTTGTTGTCCGCCAAGGGAAATCTCAGCAACTATCAGAGTTTGCTGGTGGGGGATATTCTCAGCATCACCGAGAGCGAACTGTGGGTGCTGGGTATCGCCCTGGCGGTGACGGTGGTGCTGTGGGTGTTCTGTTTCAACGGCTTTTTCGCCGTGTCGGTGAGCCCCTCGGTGGCGAAAAGCAAGGGGTTCCATACCGCCCTGTTTGACAACCTGTTTGTGGTGTTGGTGGCGGTGGTGGTGATGCTGTCCATTCGCTGGGTGGGTCTGCTGCTTATCAACGCTATGTTGATCCTGCCTGCCGCCTCTGCCCGGAACGTGGCCCGCAGTATGCGGTCTTACCACCTGTTGAGCGTGGTGTTTGGGCTGTTTTCCGGCGTGGTGGGTCTGGCGGTGTCCTATTACAATGGGATCGCCACCGGCCCCGCCATCATCCTGGTGCTGGCGGCGGTGTTTTTCGGCACCTTCCTGCTGAGGAAGAAGTGATGGAATCTTTTTGCCCTTGTCCGGTGGACTCTTGTCCATAGGACAAGGGCGTTTTTGTGCAACTTTTGTCAAAATTTGTGCTTCCACCCGGCAAAAACTGGAAATTCGTCCATTGAAAAACCAAAAACAGGGTGTTACAATGAAAAAAAGTGCAAAAGAGGCGTTACTTATGCAAAAATTCAAGGCATTTCTCGTCCGCAAGGACATCCGTCCTTCCGCCAAACTGTATTTTGTGGACGCTATGGGCAGTATGGCTCTGGGTCTGTTTGCCACCCTGCTCATCGGCACCATTTTTGACACTCTGGGGCAATACACCGGCTGGGCGTTGCTGGCCGAGATCGCCGGCTATGCCAAGGCCTGCACCGGTGCGGCGCTGGGCGTGGCCATCGGCCACCGGTTAAAGGCGCCGCCCTTGGTGCTGCTCTCCGGTGCGGTGGCCGGTATGCTGGGCAACGGCGTGGGCGCCACCTTTCTGCTGGACGGGGCCGAGAAATCCCTGACCGCCGGCCCGGCCGGAGCCTTCGTGGTGTGCATCGTTGCCATTGAACTGGGCAAACTGGTGTCCAAGGAGACCCCGGTGGACATCCTCGTCACCCCGGTGGTCACCATTTTGTCGGCGGCGCTGGTGGCCAAGTTGGTGTGTCCGGCCATTTCCTATGGAATGTATTGGCTGGGATATTTCATCAACACCGCCACCGAGATGCAACCTCTGCTGATGGGTGTCGTCATCAGCGTGGTGGTGGGTGTGATCCTGACCCTGCCCATCTCCTCTGCCGCTATCTGTGCGATGATCGGCATCGCCGGTCTGGCGGGTGGCGCCGCCACCGCCGGCTGTTGCGCCCAGATGGTGGGCTTTGCGGTGATCTCTTTCCGGGAGAACAAATGGGGCGGTCTGGTGGCTCAGGGTCTGGGCACCAGTATGCTCCAGATGGGCAACATCGTGAAAAACCCCCGGATCTGGATCCCGGCCACCTTGGCCTCCGCCATCACCGGGCCGATGGCGACGGTGCTGTTTAAACTGGAATGCACCGGCGTGTCTGCCGGAATGGGCACCTGCGGTCTGGTGGGGCCTCTGGGCGTGCTGACCGCTATGGATACCAGTAACCCTCTCACCTGGGTGGGGATATTGGTGGTGTGCTTTGTGGCACCGGCGCTGTTGTCCCTGCTGTTTTCCGAGATCCTGCGGAAGATCGGCTGGATCCGGGAAGGCGATATGAAACTGGAAGAAGTGTAAT
>CAYSRL010000136.1:0-3455 GCA_964433515.1 uncultured Ruminococcus sp. | reverse complement strand
TCCGATACGAAGACCTTATTTCTCGGTGCTCAGACCAAAACGCTTGTTGAAACGGTCCACACGGCCGCCGGCATCGTTCAGCTTCTGCTTACCGGTGAAGAACGGATGGCACTTGGAACAAATTTCCACACGGATATCCTTCTTAGTGGAGCCGGTAGCGATCACATTACCGCAGGCGCAGGTGATGGTGGTCTGCTCGTAATTGGGATGGATGCTCTCTTTCATTCTTGTCACCTCTTTCGAAAGTCGTAAATTAACAGATAGACTATACCACATACCAATCAAAAATGCAAGGGGATTTTTCATTTTTTTTGTTTTTCCCAGTGATTACCGGAGATTTAGCCAAAAAAACCGCCGACAGCGGGGCTGTCGGCGGTCTATTTTGATAATAGATCAGGCCTTTTTGGCGTTCTTGCGCTCCATCCAGCGGACCCAGATGGGACCGGACAGGAACAGAGAGGAGTAAGAACCGGAGATGGAACCCAACAGCATCGGCAGAGCGAAACTGATGATGGAGTCCACGTGCATCACCAGAGCGACCACCAACACGGCCGTGATGGCCAGACAGGTGGTGGCGGTGGTGACGATGGTGCGGCGCAGAACGTGATGCAGAGAATCGTTGACGATGTCCGCCAAAGGCGCATCGGAACGGCGGCGCAGAGTACGGATGCGGTCGAAGATAACGATGGTGTCGTTCAGGGAGTAACCCAGAATGGTCAGCATAACCGCCACAAAGTTATCGTTGAGCTCGATGCCGAAAATAACAAAGGTGAAATACACGATCAGCAGGTCGTGGACCAGAGCGATCAAAGCGGAAGCGCCGGCCGCCCAGCCGCCGATCTTGCGGAAACGGAAGCCCACATACAGCATCAGCAGACCCGCCGCCAGAGCCAGGGCCAGCAGGCAACGCAGCAGGAACTTGGTACCCATCGAAGCGGACAGGGTGTTGGAGGAGAAGACCACCATCTTGTTATCGGCAAAATCCTTTTCCAACTGCTCGTCCAGAGCCTGCTTCTGCTCGGTGGTAACCTCGCCGGGCAGTTTGATGGAAACCACCTCGGTGCTGTTCACCACGTCCAGGTTCAGGGTGGCGTCCGCACCCAGATGCTCCTGGGCAACGGCGGTCAGCGCATCCAGATCGGGGGCCACGTCGTAGCTGTAGCGGATCTGGGTGCCGCCCTTAAAGGAGATGTCCAGTTTGGTGCCAACCACAATGTTGAACGCCACGCCAACCAGCATGATCACCAGGGAGAGGATCAGGAACTTTTTGAGGTTCGCCACAAAATCAAAGTTTTTCATCAGCGCTCACCTCCATAGAACCAGGGATTGCGGAAGATCTTCAACCGGGAAACCGACCGCAGCATAATGCGGGTCAGCCACATACCCATCACAAAGTTGGTGATAACACCGATCAGCAGGGTGTAACCGAAGGAGTACACCGAACCGGTGGTGGACACCGGCAGCCAGCTGAACAGCCAGCCGAAGATGCCGCTGGAGGAACCAAAGACACCCATCAGAACCGCCGCCACGATCAACACGGTGATGTTACCGTCGAAGATGGCGGAGAAGGAGTTTTTGGAACCGGCACGGATGGCGCCGTCGATGGTCTTGCCGGCACGCAGCTCGTCACGGATACTCTCGGCGGTGATGACGTTACAGTCCACACCGATACCGATGGACAGGATCAGACCGGCCACACCGGGCAAAGTCATCGTGAAACTGTTGAAGAAACTGAAATAGCCGGAGATGGCGGCCACGGTCAGCGCCATCTGGCCGCACAGAGCAATGGCGGCCACCACGCCGGGCAGACGGTAGATGACGATCATCATCACGCACACGGCGATCATAGCGATAATGGCGGCAATACCCATAGCGGACAGCGCATTGCTACCCATCGTGGGAGAGATGGAGCCCAGGCTCTTGGCCTCGATCTTAAAGGGCAGGGCACCGGAGGTGATCAGGTCAGCCAACTCTTTGGCCTCCTGAGCGTTGGCAGAGCCGGTGATGACCGCCTGACCGTTATCGATGTGAGCGCTAACGGTGGGGTTGGAGATCATCGTATCGTCCAGCCAGATAGAGATGGTGCCGCTGCTGGCAGCCTGCTGCTCGGTAGCCTTAGAGAAAGCCTCTTTACCGGAATCGTTCAGTTCCAGAACCACCACGTTCTCATAGTTGGTGCCGGTCTCATCGGTGGGCTGATAGTCAGACTCGGCCGACTTGATGTCGTTGCCATCCAGCACCAGATCGCCGGTGGGTTTGCCCTCGTCGTCGGTGTCAGAGCCGATGTGGAACTCCAGCATAGCGGTCTGACCCAGCTCGGCAACCGCCTCTTCGGGGGTCTCGGTGCTGCTGGCCCAGGGGAACCGGACGATAACCTGGTCGTTGGCCGGGTCGGTATAGGCCTCATAGTCGGTAATGTTCTTGCTCACCATACGCTGCTCGATGATGGTCTTGACCGCATCCAGCTGCTCGTTGGTGGGGTTGACATTCTCATCGACGGGACCGAACACCACGTCCACACCACCCTGGATGTCGATACCCCAACGAATGTCGGAAATACCCCGGATGATGGTATCCGTGCGATCGCCATAGCGCTCATACACACCGAAGATAGCGGTGAAGGACAGCGCCAGGATCAATACGGTCACAACGAAGAATGCCCATTTAGGCGTACGCTTCATAGTGAATGACCTCCTGTTTCTTTTACAACTAAAAATAGTTGCACTACTGACCTATTATACTAAATAAAATAGCAAAAGTCAATGAAAAGAATAGAAGTTGTGGGGATATATTTGTATTTTTTTGCAAAAACAGCAAAAAAACCGGCTGAAATTGAGATGTGTATACGGACTATAATACCGGCAGGGCACACGTGCGCTGTCATTCGCCGGCGCTTGTATGCGAAAGGTCAGCACAAACCCCAAGGCACCCTTGTGCAAAGAGAGCCTTTCCCTCACAAAAAAACCGAGGCGTTTCGCCTCGGTTTTTGACTGGGTATTTACACGTTTTTTGCCAACAGTTTCTCCACACAGGCCAGTTCCGCACACAGGCAGAACAGTTCCATCGCCACCGCCAACTCCTCCACCGCCGGGTAGGAGGGAGCGATGCGGATGTTCCGGTCACGGGGGTCGTTTCCATAGGGATAGGTGGCGCCGGCGTCGGTCATCACCACGCCGGCCTCACGGAGCAGTTCCACCGTCCGTTTGGCACAGCCATCCATCACGTTGACGCTGACGAAATAGCCGCCCCGGGGCTGATGCCAGTGGGCGATATCCAGGTTCGCCAACCGGGATTCCAAGGTGTCCAGCACCACCCGGAACCGGGGGCGCAGGACGGCGGCGTGCAACTTCATATGCCGTTTGACCCCCTCAACGTCCCCGAAAAACCGGATATGCCGCAGCATATTCAGTTTGTCGTGGCCGATGGTCTGGACGGTCATCCGCTTTTTCACGTCC
>CAYSRL010000135.1:0-3465 GCA_964433515.1 uncultured Ruminococcus sp. | reverse complement strand
TTACAGAGATTTATCGAAGGTGCCAAAACGGAAGAATAAACAAAAAAGGACTGCCGCCCGGCAGTCCTTTTTTCTTAGGCTCCCTCTTCGAGGGAGCTGGCACGGCGCAAGCCGTGACTAAGGGAGTTTAACCTCTTAAAGCCGATCACCGCAAAAACCCCCTCCGTCAAACCCTGCGGTTTCGTCATCTCTCCCTCACGCTAACCGCTCGATCACCCACACGATCAAAGCCCCGGCGCCGGCACAGCCCAGCCCGAACAGGGCGTTCTGCGCCCGCCGTTTCCACCGTCCCCGGCGCAGCCCCGCATAGGTCTGGGCCTGTTGCACCACCCGTTCCGCCTGCCGGTGGAGGTTTTCCTCCGGGGGTTGGCTGCCCGCCCGCACCACCAGAAACGCCCGCTCAAAATAGGGGCTTCCGGTGTGGGTCACCTCGATCATTTGCCGATTTACGCCTTTTATCATACTGGTTCCGTCCTTTCCCGATACTCGCCAAATAGTATCGGCACCGGTGCCGGAAATATACAGATAATACAATTTGTAAATGTTTTCCTTGTGGAAAACTCATCCCGATTTCCCCAAAAACGGTGGAAATCTCGGTGGAAAATGTGAAAAACCATTGATTTTTAAGGGTCTTTCCAAAAAATGGCGTGTGAAAGATTGGAGTTTGTGTCGAAAAAAGATGCCTGTAAAAATTACAAAAAGTTATACCGCCCTTACAGAGATGTTTCCGGAAAAAATATCGCAATATCTTTACGATTATGGTTGAAAATTTCATAATAGTAATATATAATATTATACTGTATAGTTGTGCGGTTTTAAAACCGCAGAAAGAGAGGTCTGAAAATGGCAGATAACAGAAAAATGGTGGAGGCTATCACCTCTATGGACGAGGATTTTGCCAAATGGTACACCGACATTGTGAAAAAAGCGGAATTGATCGAATACACCAGCGTCAAGGGGTGTATGGTCATCCGTCCCTATGGCTATGCCATCTGGGAGAATATCCAGCGGATTCTGGACGGTATGTTTAAGGCCACCGGCCACGAGAATGTGAATATGCCGATGTTTATCCCCGAGAGCCTGCTCCAGAAGGAGAAGGATCACGTAGAGGGCTTTGCTCCCGAGGTGGCGTGGGTCACCTATGGCGGCAGTGAGAAACTGGAGGAGCGGCTGTGTGTCCGTCCCACCTCCGAGACCCTGTTCTGCGAGCATTTCTCCAACATCGTCCACTCTTACCGGGATCTGCCCAAACTGTATAACCAGTGGGTCAGCGTGGTGCGGTGGGAAAAGACCACCCGCCCCTTCCTGCGCTCCCGTGAGTTTTTGTGGCAGGAGGGTCACACCATCCACGCCACCGCCGAAGAGGCGATTGCCGAGACCGAGCAGATGCTGAATGTGTATACCACTTTCTGCGAGGAGTATCTGGCGATGCCGGTGGTGAAGGGCCGCAAGACCGACAGCGATAAGTTTGCCGGCGCCGAGGCCACCTATTGCATCGAGGCGCTGATGCACGACGGCAAGGCGTTGCAGGCCGGCACCAGCCACTATTTCGGCGACGGCTTTGCCAAGGCCTTTGATATTCAGTTCACCGATAAGAACAACAAACAGCAGTATGTCCACGAAACCTCTTGGGGTGTGACCACCCGGCTGATCGGCGCCATTATTATGACCCACGGCGACGATAACGGCTTGGTATTGCCCCCGGCGGTGGCTCCCATTCAGGTGGTGATCGTCCCGGTGGCGGCCCACAAGCCCGGCGTGCTGGAAAAGGCGGCCGAGATCAAAGAGAAGATCGCCTCGGTGGCCCGGGTCAAACTGGACGACAGCGACCAGTCCCCCGGCTGGAAATACGCCGAGTATGAGATGAAGGGTGTGCCGCTCCGTCTGGAGATCGGCCCCCGTGACATAGAGCAGAACCAGTGCGTGGTGGTGCGCCGTGACACCCGGGAGAAGATCGTGGTGTCCCTGGACGAGTTGGAACAGCGCATCCCCGAACTGCTGACCGCCGTCCGTGACGGCATTTACAACAAAGCGCTGGCCAACCGTGAGAAAAAGACCTATACCTGTAAGACGATGGAGGAGATCGTCACCGCTCTGGAGCAGAACGGCGACGGCTTCATCAAGGGTATGTGGTGCGGCGACGAGGCCTGCGAGGACAAGGTGAAAGAGGTCACCGGCGTGGGTTCCCGTTGCCTGCCTCTGGATCAGGAAACGGTCTCCGATACCTGCATCTGTTGCGGCAAGCCCGCCGATAAACTCATCTATTGGGGCAAAGCGTATTAATATTATAAAAGAGAGGTATTGACTATGAACCAGTTATCCCTGCCTGCCGCCGGCGATACCGTGGCGGTGATGCACACCAATATGGGTGATATTTCCATCCGTCTGTTCCCCGACTACGCTCCTAAGGCGGTGGAGAACTTTGTGACCCACGCCAACAACGGCTATTACGACGGCATCGTGTTCCACCGGGTCATCAAAGACTTTATGATCCAGGGCGGTGACCCCACCGCCACCGGTTGCGGCGGCGAGAGCATCTGGGGTCACAATTTTAAGGACGAGTTCTGCCCGGAACTGCATAACCTGCGTGGCGCTCTGTCTATGGCCAATGCCGGCCCCGGCACCAACGGCAGCCAGTTCTTTATCGTCCAGGCGGATCAGGTGCACCCCTCTCTCTTACAGCAGATGAAGGATCCCCGCCTGGCGGACTCTTTCCCGGCTGAGACCGTGTCCGCATACGAGCAGGTGGGCGGCACCCCTCATCTGGATTTCCGTCACACCGTATTCGGCCAGGTGTATGCCGGTATGGACGTGGTGGACGCCATTGCGAACGTAAAGACCAACCCTGCCGATAAGCCCCTGGAGGACGTGGTCATTCTGGGCATTGATGTGTCCGATTATGAATAATCTGCTGGAGCGGGCGTATGCTCTGTTAGAGACGTGTACGCCCCTGACCGCCGACTGCGGCGAGGTGTGCGGCGGCCGTTGTTGCCGGGAGAGTGCCGACAGCGAGGGGATGCTGTTGTTCCCCGGCGAGGAGGCTCTGCTGGCGGCGGATGGCTTTTGCATCCGCCCTGCCAACGGCGGCTATCTGCTCACCTGTTCCGGCACCTGCGACCGGTCTCGGCGCCCTCTTGCCTGCCGGATATTTCCGTTGTTTCCTTATGTGACCGTGGACGGCCACATAAAAGCGGTATACGACCCCCGGGGCTACCGGATGTGCCCCCTGGTGCGGGAGTGTGCCCACGTACCCCTTGACCGGGACTTTGTCCGGGCGGTGCGCCGGGCGGGACGGCTGTTGATGGCCGACCCGGCCCAAGCCGCTTTCCTGCGGCAAAACAGCCGGGAAATTGACGAACTGAATCGTTTGGTGAGGTTGGACGAACAGCGTCCGCCCATTGCCAGACGCAAACCGTAAAGGAGAATGTACTATGAAACTGACGAAAAAATGGACTTTGCTGATGG
>CAYSRL010000134.1:0-3478 GCA_964433515.1 uncultured Ruminococcus sp. | reverse complement strand
GGGGTGGGTTTTGGTTGGTGCGAGGGCGTAGGGGCGATTCACGAATCGCCCGAAAATGCGGGAGGGCACGGAGGCCCTCCCCTACGAGGATGGTTTGGGTTTGTGCGGGGTTTTGTGGACGGGGATGCCCATCCCCACTGTTTCGGGTCTGGGGTTTCACATTTTCCTGTGATTGCGCTGGTATTCTGAGGGGGTGGAACCTTTGATGGCCTTGAACACCCGGGAAAAATAGAGGGGGTCATTGAATCCCACCGAGCCCGCCACCTCCGCCACCGAATAGGCGGGGTCCCGGAGCAGGCCGCAGGCCTCGTTGATGCGATAAGTCTGCAGATAGTTGTGGGGGGACACCCCGAAATCCTGCAGAAACGCCCGGTAAAGTTGGCTGCGGCTGATGCCCACATACCGGGCTATATCCGATACGCCGATGTCGTTGGCGTAGTTATACTGAATATACCGCAGGGCGTTGGAAACATAGGTCTGGTGGGGGTTGCCCGCCGGTTGCCGGCTGTTCATCCGTATCAGGTGCGCCAGCAACAGATACAGGCATCCCGCCATCTCCGCATCGGCGGCGGCCGTATTATCGCCGGCATCGGCGATGCGGCGCAGAAGGGTGCCGGTCTTGTCCGGGTCGTCGCTGGGGATGACCGGACGGTCGGGGGAGAGGCCGGTCATCTTCACCAGCCGTCCCGCATCGGTGCCGTTAAACCCCACCCAGGTATACTGCCACGGCTCTTGGGCATCCGCCTGATAGGCCGCCACCTGTGAGGGGTAGATGATAAACAACTGTCCCGCCTCTACCGTATAGGTCTGCTGATCATACCGCAACGTCCCCTTGCCGGACACCACGAAATGAATGATGTAATGATCCCGGAGAGCCGGCCCCCAACTGTGGTTGCTGTCGCATTGTTCATAGCCGGTGCTGTATACGGAGAGTCCTGTGTTTTCCTTAAGGGTATCCCGGAATTGATACCGTTTATTGTCCATTTGTACCCCTCCTAGGCTTGGTTTGCTCTTATTATAGCACACGATGCAACATTTGTCCATATATTTGCCGAATAAAAGGGTTGCACTTTTTCGCCGTTGTTTTTATAATGGATATGGATATATGCAGAATTTAGGAGAGGGGATATCGAATTATGTCTGCTGCAACTCTGCTGAACAAAATTCATACCGGCGGTTACGATGCCGCTTTTGCCGCCTTGTATGGCGAGGACCAGGTGATGGCCCAGCGCTATCGCTATGCCCACGCCGTTGAGGGGTTTGTGTCCACCTTTGGTGAGGAGGGGGAACTGATGCTGTTCTCCGCACCGGGACGCACCGAGATCGGCGGCAACCACACCGACCATAACTATGGCCGTGTGCTGGCGGGCAGCGTTAACCTGGACGTGATTGCGGTGGTGCGTCCCACCGAGGGCGTTATCCGGATGCAGTCCGAGGGTTATCCTATGCTGACGGTGGACACCGCCGAACTGATACCGGTGGACAGCGAGCAGAATGGCTCTGCCTCTCTGATCCGTGGCACCGCCGCCCGGTTCACCCAGCTCGATTACGCCATCGGCGGTTTCGACGCCTATGCCACTTCGAACGTGCTCAAGGGCAGCGGCCTGTCCTCGTCTGCGGCGTTTGAGGTGCTGATTGGCGTGATCCTCAGCCATCTGTATAACGACGGCAAGGTCAGCGCTGTGGAGATCGCCCAGATCGCCCAGTATGCTGAGAACGTGTATTTCGGCAAGCCCTGCGGTCTGATGGACCAGATGGCCTCTTCGGTGGGCAACATCATCACCATTGATTTTGCCGATCCGGCGAACCCTGTCATCGAGAAGGTGGATGTGGATTTTGCCGCCGCCGGTCACGCTCTGTGCATCGTGGATGTGGGCGGCAACCACGCCGACCTGACCCACGAGTATGCGGCTGTCCCCGGCGAGATGAAGGCGGTGGCCGCCTCTTTGGGCGTGAACGTGCTCCGTGAGACGGATATGGACACCCTCATCGCCAACATCGCCAACCTGCGGAAAGAACACGGCGACCGTCCGGTGCTCCGGGCCATTCACTTCCTACAGGAGAATGAGCGGGTGGTGGAGCAGGTAAATGCTCTGCGAAAGGGCGATTTTGAGGGGTTCAAGAAATTGGTCATCGATTCCGGCAACTCCTCCTTTGAGTATCTGCAGAATGTGTATGCCGCCTGCGACGTGTCCGAGCAGAGTATGTCCCTGGCTCTGGCTCTGGCCCAGCGGGTGCTGGACGGTTGCGGCGCCTGGCGTGTCCACGGCGGCGGCTTCGGCGGCACCACCCAGAATTTTGTGCCGCTGGATAAGTTGGAGGAGTTCAAGACCCTCATTGAGCAGGTGTTCGGCGAGGGCTCCTGCCACGTGCTGAATATCCGTCCTTACGGCGGTGTCTGCGTGGATAAGATCGGTTGATAAAATTTTTACATAAAGGAGAAATGCAGTATGAAAACCACTTTGTTGATTATGGCGGCGGGTATCGGTTCCCGGTTCGGCGGCGGCATCAAGCAGTTGGCGCCGGTGGGCCCCAATGGCGAGATCATTATGGATTATTCCATCCACGATGCCATCAAAGCCGGGTTTAACAAGATCGTGTTCATCATCCGTAAGGATATCGAGGCGGATTTCCGGGAGATCATCGGCAACCGCATCGAGGCCATCTGCGCCGCCCACGGCGTGGAGGTGGGCTATGCCTTCCAGGCGCTGGATGCTCTGCCCGCCGGTTATGAGGTTCCCGAAGGCCGCAGTAAGCCTTGGGGTACCGGTCAGGCTGTGTTGGCGGCCAAAGACCTGCTGACCGAGCCTTTCGTGGTCATCAACGCCGACGACTATTATGGCAAGGTGGCGTTTAAGGAATTGCACACCTTCCTGGTCAACGAGGCCAGCGACACCAATTTCTGTATGGCCGGCTTCCAGTTGAAAAACACCCTCAGCGACAACGGCGGCGTCACCCGTGGCGTGTGCCAGGTCAATGGGGATAACTATCTCACCGACGTGGTGGAGACCGGCGATATCGTCAAGACCGCCGACGGCGGCGCCGCCACCGGCGATACCGTTCTGGATGCAGAGGGCGCTGTGTCTATGAATTTCTGGGGTCTGACCCCGGCCTATCTGCCGATGCTGGAGGCGGACTTTTCCGCTTTCCTGGACGGCATCAAGGGTAATGAGTTGAAGGCGGAGTATCTGCTGCCCGGTCACATCGGCGACCTGCTGAAGGCGGGCAAGGTGACCGTTAAGGTGTTGCCCACCCCCGATAAGTGGTTCGGCGTCACCTATGCCGAGGATAAGCCTCTGGTTGTCGCCAGTTTCAAGGAACTGATCGACGCCGGCGAGTATAACGCCGACCTGTTCAGCGATCTGTAATCGGTACCATCAACGAATGGATAGCACTGCCTCTTTTGGCTCCCTCTGACGAGGGCTGAGGGAGAGATACCGGATTTTATATGTATAAACCTAAAAAGGCCACCCGCCCG
>CAYSRL010000133.1:0-3495 GCA_964433515.1 uncultured Ruminococcus sp. | reverse complement strand
AGATCCTGAATGTGCTGATTGGCGATATGAGTTTTATCGGTCCCCGCCCCACGCTTCCGAATGTCCCTTATGAAAGTTTGCCGGATATGTCAAAAAAAAGATTGCAAATCCGCCCCGGTATCACCGGTTATGTGCAAGCTTATTATCGCAACTCTATCGGTCAAGAGGAAAAAATTCGTCTTGCTTGTTATTATGTGGATCACATATCCTTCGTGATGGACATAAAGATTGTATTTAAGACAATTGCTTCAGTCCTCAAAAGAGAAAACATCTACGTTTCCACATCTGATACCCCTGTTCATCAAGACCAAACAACGGCACAATCCTAATTATATCGTCCTACACGAAAGGATTAGTATATGAAACGTTTATTTATTATTGGTGCATCAATTCTTCAACTGCCCGCCATAAAGCGAGCTAAAGAATTAGGGTATTGTGTAGGAGTGGCGGATTACGACTCCAACGCTATAGGTGTTCCTTATGCAGATGAATATTACAATGTCAGCACCATTGATGAACAGGGCATTTGTGATGCTGTTCAAAGATTTCAAGCAGACGGTGTTATGACGCTGGCCACCGATATGCCTATGCGTAGTGTAGCTTTTACCTGCGAAAAATTGGGATTAACTGGAATTTCTTATGATACCGCCATAAAATCCACGGACAAAGCCGAGATGATTCATGCCTTTGAGGCGGCCGGTGTTGAGCATCCGTGGTATTATGTAGTTACAAACCCTTCGGATACCTTCGATGTGCTACATAAGGTCAACTATCCTTGTATTGCCAAACCTACAGATAACTCCGGCAGCCGGGGCATTATGTTGGCCCACAATCCAGAAGAATTGCTGACTGCAGTAGCCTATAGCGCCAAAAACGGCCGAGGCGGTGCTGTCATTATTGAGGAATATCTGCAAGGGCCTGAAGTAAGTGTGGAAATAATCGTCTATCACGGTGTTCCTCACATACTGCAAATCACCGATAAACTAACCACTGGGGCTCCCCACTTTGTCGAAATGGGGCACGCACAGCCCAGTTCACTAGCCAAAGAAGATCTAGAAAAAATTAGCGACCTTGCTTGTCGCTCTGTTAAGGCAGTTGGATTGACCGATGGGCCTGCCCATGTGGAGATCATACTGACTGCAAGCGGGCCCAAAATGGTAGAATTGGGTGCCCGTATGGGCGGTGGATGTATTACCACCCATTTGGTTCCACTTTCTACTGGCATTGATATGGTAAAAGCCACTATCGATATTTGCCTAAACCAAGAACCAGATCTCACCCCCACCATACACAGAGGATCGGCTATTCGTTTTTTTGCACCTCCTTGTGGCATCATCCAGTCCATCGAACGCATTGATGAAGCCACCCACCTCCCCAATGTAAAAGAGATTGCCTTTACAAAGCAAGTGGGGGATCGAAGTGTCCCACTAGTTAGTGGTGCCGATCGTGTAGGCTATGTCATTGCTCAGTGCGCCACCCCCGATGAGGCGATCGCCAGTTGCGAAAAAGCATTACAAACAATTCAATTTCACATAACAGATGAGTAAAGGGTGTACCATTATGAATTATACACATGGGAAACGCTTATTGATACTTGGCGGAACTGCTGCCTCGTACGACTTGGTGAAACTTGCAAAAGAAATGGGAGTATATACCATTGTCACTGACGACCGTGAACACGGCGACGCTAAGGATATTGCCGACGAAAAAGCTATGGTCAGTACCACTGATATTGATAGCCTTGTGGCACTGGTCAAGGAAAAAAGCGTCGATGGTGTATTTTGCAGCCCTAGTGAATTTCAGATCCGCAACACAATGCAAGTATGTCAAAAGGCTGGTCTGCCTTTTTATGCCAACGAAGAACAGTGGGCACAGTGCAGCGATAAAGAATCTTTGAAAAATTATTGTAGAAGAAACGATCTCCCGGTTATCCCTGAGTTTCATTTCGAAAGTCAACTGCAACTGGAGCAATGTCCGGACGACCTTTTTCCGGTCATTGTAAAACCGGTAGACGGTGCCAGTTCTCGTGGCATATCCGTTTGTCACAGCAAAGCGGAATTGAAAAACGCCTTTTCATCTGCACTTAAACAATCCCATTCCGGCAATGCTCTTGTTGAAAAATATATAGACAACGGAGGAAGACTATTATCTTTTCGTTATTTTCTGGATGGCGATAACAGTTATCCTTACTTCTTGATGGATACGTATATTGCGGACCCTGAAAACAAGAAAAAACTCATTAGTGCCTTCTCATACGCCCCTTCCGAATATGCTGAACTATTTTTGATGGAAACCGATCAAAAAGTTCGTAAGATGTTCCAGGATATGGGGCTAAGAAACGGAACCGTATTTGCACAAGCTCTTCCTTATGACGAGAAATTCTATTGCCACGATATGGGGCTACGCCTTAGTGGTGGTATGACTTTTCGAATGAGCGAACATCTAACTGGCATTAACGATATGAAAATGATGATTCGCCTAGCATTAGGCGGGCCAATCTGCACAAAAGAAGAATTGCAACAGATCAATCCTAACCCCAAAAACGGTGTTGTTGGTCAGTTAATGATTCCGTTGGACGCCGGAACCATTTCCAGCATTAGCGGTGTTGATGCTATTCAAAATGATCCGGCGGTTATCTCCTATATCCAATACTATCACGAGGGAGATACCATTTCCGAAAGTGCACAAGGCACTTTGATCCAGCAATTTGCACGTATTTCTATTGCTGCACCCAACAAGGAAACTTTAGTTTCCATTGTCGATCGTTTGCAAAACGGTATAGCTATTAAAAACACCGCCGGCAATGAAATGTATACAATGCGGTTTGATACCAATCGCCTTTATCAATAAGTCATAGTGAGGCTATTCTTATGAAGATGTTGCGCCTTTCCCCTTACTACGCACCAGAGCGTATTTCCAGCACCCATCTAACAGACGATCTGGAAGCCGCATATGCTAAAGCCGGTTTTTTTACCGAGCTTTACGTTCCTACTCCTACTCGTGGTATATCTGAGGAGGAATGGAGAACCTATCGCACAATTAAATACGAACAAAAACTGAACGGTATGCTGACCGTATATCGTTTTTCGATGTTTCGTGAAGGTAAAAATCCTATCGGTCGTGCCATCCGCTACCTGTTAGTAAACCTCATCCAATATTATAAGGGTACACACGCTGAAGGCATTACTCTCATTACCGGCGGTAGTACTCCGCCTACCCAAGGTGTTCTTTGCTCGCTGGTAGCAAAAAAACTTAGTAAAAAATACAAGCGCCCCGTGCCCTTTGTGTTCAATCTGCAAGATATGTTTCCAGAAAGTTTAGCCTCTACCGGCTTAGCAAAAAAAGGATCTTTCATTTACCGAATTGGCGAAAAGATTTCCGCCTATACCTATCGCAATGCCACAGAAATTATGGTTATCTCTCACAATATGAAAGACGCCCTCATCAGAAAAGGTGTTCCGGCGGAGAAGATCACGGTCATCTACAACTGGATCG
>CAYSRL010000132.1:0-3639 GCA_964433515.1 uncultured Ruminococcus sp. | reverse complement strand
TCCCCGCCAGAGGCAGGCCGAAACAGCCGCCAAAGCCGCCCACATCGTCCAGACAACCCTCGTTTTTGGTGCGGGCAATGTGGGATTTCATCAATTCCACCGCCCTGTAGCCGGCGGTAATGTCCACGCCGGCGGCAGCGTAGCTGGCAGACTGAGAATTTTTGTGATCCATAACGATTTATTCCTTTCCGTTCCAGCAATAGGTGCAGAGTTTACAGGGTTCGATGCCGATGGCCTCGATAACCCCCTCCAGGGACTGGAAATCCAGGCTCCCCAAATGCAGTTTTTCTGCCATGGTGCGGCGCAGGTTGCGTCCACGCTCGGTGGTGCCGTCGCCGTATTCCTCCATATGGGCAAAACCCTCTTCTCCCTCCAGTTCCATAATCACCTGCCGGGCAATCAGATCCATCTCGTTGTTGCTCCGGGAGAAGTTCAGGTATTTACAGTTGAACATAATGGGCGGGCAAGCGGAGCGCATATGCACCGTTTTGGCGCCGCTTTCGTAAAGAAACTCCACCGTTTCCCGCAACTGGGTGCCCCGCACCACCGAATCGTCCACCAGCAACAGGTTTTTATCCTGGATCAGCGCCGGCACCGGGATCTGCTTCATTTTCGCCACACGGGCACGGTCGGACTGCTTGGTGGGGGTGAAACTCCGGGACCAGGTGGGGGTGTATTTTATGTATGCCCGGGCAAAGGGCAGGTGGCTCTCGTTGGCATAGCCGATGGCGTGGGGGGTGCCGCTGTCCGGCATACCGCAGACATAATCCACGTCCGCCACCGTATTGTTTCGGTTATCCTGCTGAGCCATCAGCGCACCGTTGCGGTAACGCATCAGTTCCACATTGACCCCCTCGTAGGAGGAGGTGGAATAGCCATAATAACTCCACAGGAAAGCGCACATCCGCATCTCCTGACCGGGCGGTGCCAGCTGGGTCACGCCATCCACCGAGATCTCCACGATCTCGCCGGGGCCCAACTCTTTCTCGTCCGTAAAGTCCAGTTTCTGATGGGCAAAGGGCTCGAAGGACACGCTATAGCCGTCCTCCCGGCGGCCCACCCACACAGGCAGACGGCCCAGCCGGTCACGGGCAGCAATGATATGGCCGTCCTCCTTGAGGATCAGGAGGCTGGCGGTGCCCTCTACCAACTGCTGAACAAACCGGATGCCGGAGGCAAAATCGCTCCGCAGACTGATGAGGGCGCCGATCAGTTCGGTGACGTTCACCGCACCGCCGGTCATAGCGTCAAAGTGACCGCCCTCCTCCAGATAGGTATGCACCAGGTCGCCGGCGTTGTTCACCGCACCGGTGACGCACAGCGCAAAGGTGCCCAGCCGGGAACGAATCAGCAACGGCTGGGGATAAAAATCGCTGATACAGCCGATGGCGGAGGTGCCACGCATCTCATCCAGCGCCGGACGGAACCGGGTGCGGAAGGGGGAGTTTTCAATGCTGTGGATCTGCCGCTGCAGACCGGTTTCCGGGTCGTAGGATGCCATACCGGCACGCCGGGTGCCCAAGTGGGAATGGTAGTCGGTGCCGAAAAACACATCCTCTACGCAATCCCGCCGGGACACAATGCCAAAATAACCGCCCATGGGGTGTTCTCCTCTCTTGGTTTGTCATAGCCGCCGCAGACGGCTTAACGGGAGGGCACAGAGGCCCTCCCCTACATAATCATACTGGGTGGGATGGAATATCCCCGTAACCGCTGATGAGGCTGTGGTGCGGTCATCGGCAAAAGGGGCCGTTGTCTGAGCCAGGTGAAAACCGCCGGCAATTCTGGATGTATTGCTGAGGATTTTCGGCCGCACAGACGGCAACACAGCCGCCGAGAACCGTGCCAAAGCCGCATCGGTGATTACAAACTTAAGCAAAGAACAGGCCGTTGAGGGTCATCGGGTCGATATACTCGCCGTTCTTGTATACCCGCATATTGCCGGAGGCGATCTCGTCGATCAGCATCACACGGCCCTCGGGGTCATAACCAAACTCGAATTTGATGTCGTACAGATCCATACCCTTCTCTTTCAGGTCGTCCGCCACGATCTTGGTGATCTTCTGGGTCATATCCTTCAGGTCGTCATACTGCTGTGCCGTCATCACGCCCAGATCCACCAGACCGTCCTTGGTCACCAGCGGGTCGCCCTTTTCGTCATTCTTAAAGGTGGTCTCCACATAAGCGGGCAGATCCTGGCCCTCGGTGCAATAGTCGGAATACCGGCGGTAGAAAGAACCCACCGCCTTATACCGGCAGATGACCTCCAGACCCTTGCCGAACACCTTGGCGGGCAGCACCTCCATAGTGGTGTCCTCCAGGTTGGCGCTGACGTAATGGGTCAGAATGCCGGCGGCATTGATCTTCTCAAAGAAATAGATGGACATCCGCAGGTTCACGTCGCCCACGCCCTCGATGGTCAGGCCCACCGAGTTCTCGCCGGGGTCAAACACGCCGTCCTTGCCGGTGCAGTCGTCCTTAAACAGCAACAGGCAGTTGCCGTTGTCCAGTTTGTATACGTTTTTGGTCTTGCCGGTGTAGATCAGTTCCTTGCTCATAACAAATCGCTCCTTCTTTATATAACAATGACAGATTGCTTACAGTTGCTCCATTACGTGAGCATCCTTTTCCAGTACCAGGGCGGCATCGGCGGCACGCTTTGCATCCAGCCGGGCGGCAAGGCCGCCATCCTCCACCGCCAGAATCTGGGCCGCCAACAGAGCGGCGTTGCCGCCGCCGTTGATGGCCACCGTCGCCACCGGGATGCCGGTGGGCATCATCACGGTGGACAAGAGGGCATCCATACCGTCCAGCACCGAGGATTTACAGGGGATGCCGATGACCGGCAGGGTGGTGTTGGCGGCGATAGCCCCCGCCAGGTGCGCCGCCATACCGGCGGCGGCGATCAGCACGCCGAAACCGTTTGCCCGGGCATTCACCGCAAAATCCTTTGCTTGCTCCGGGGTGCGGTGGGCGGAATAAATATGTACCTCATAGGGGATCTCCAGAGCCGCCAGAGTGTCGGTGGCCTTTTTGATGATGGGCAGGTCGCTGTCGCTGCCCATAATGATACCAACTTTTTTCATGGGTTACCTCCGAAAAAATATAAAAGGGCACAGTTAACTCGAGCGAGTGAACTGTGCCCAGACGGTCGGCTAAAACACGGGTTTTTCCGGTCCTCTGTGGTGCTCCACAATACTCCGTCAGTCACGGAAAACCCTTTCATTTGACCATCAAATTATACCATGTTTTCCGATGGAGTGTCAAGACACAGACAGGCTATTTATGCTTTTCTACGCTTTACACAATTATTTGATGGAAATGCTCTTCTCTTTCTGTATAACATCATGAGCGCCGCCCTCCACGATGCTGGTGGCGGACACCAGAGTCAGGGTGGCCTTCTCCTGCAGTTCCGGGATGGTCAGCGCACCGCAGTTGCACATAGTGGAGCGCACCTTGGACAGGGACAAAGCCACGTTATCCTTCAGACTGCCGGCGTAAGGCACATAGGAGTCCACGCCCTCCTCAAAGGACAGTTTCTTGTCGCCGCCCAGGTCGTACCGCATCCAGTTGCGGGCACGGCTGGAGCCCTCGCCCCAATATTCCTTATAATAAGTGCCGCCTATGCTGACCTTATTG
>CAYSRL010000131.1:0-3672 GCA_964433515.1 uncultured Ruminococcus sp. | reverse complement strand
ATGTCAAATCTCATCGTCGTCCAGCAATCCTTTCATCGGCCGCAGGCGCAGAATATCCTTTTTCAGGTTGATCTCGACGATCACATCCGGGATGGCGGGGATCAGCACCTCGCCCTTGCCGGTGGTCATATGATAGACGGCGTTGGCGCCGGTCTGACTCACATCGGTGAGGGTGCCGTAGGTCTCCCCCGTGTCGGCGTCCACCACGGTGATGCCGATAAGGTCCTGCACCAGATGGTGCCCCTTGGGCAACTTGATATCCCGGCGGTCCACGTACAGCATCCTGCCGCGGAGCACCTGGGCGGCCTCTACGGTGTCGATGCCCTCCAGCATCGCCAGGGCAATATTCTTATGAGGACGGGCACGCAGTTTAACCGACTGTTTGCCCTGATCGTCCCAGTACAACTTTTTGAAGGTGGCAAATTGCCCGGGTGAATCGCACCAGGGCTGGATGCGCACCTCGCCGCGCACACCGTGGGTGCCCACGATCTGACCGGCCTCCAAATACGGTTTTTGAGGCATATCGGTATCCTCCTTTGAAACGGCGGGAGCGAGCCCCCGCCCTATGAGTTCTGTCCAATGTAGGTGCAACGTGGTAGAGGCGGACTGCGCCCCCTTAACAGAAAGAGGCAAACCGAAACGGTCTGCCTCTGTTCTTGTGCATTAGTCGATCTCTACGGCGACCTTGGCATCCTGACGGGTGGCAGCGGCACGCATCACGGTGCGCATTGCCTTAGCAATGCGGCCCTGCTTGCCGATGACACGGCCCATATCGTCGGGGGCAACGTGCAGGTGGAACACCACCGTGCCGTCCTCCATAGGCTCGTCCTGCTCAACGACCACCGCAGAAGGATCCTCCACCAAGCCCTGGGCAATGGTGATCAGAAGTTCTTTCATTGGTTTCCTCCTGTGGGTTGGAACGGTATGGTACGTACCCGGATTATTCCAGGCCGGCCTTCTTCAGCAGCACCTTAACGGTGTCGGTGGGCTGGGCGCCGTTGGCGATCCAGTTCTTAGCCTTCTCCAGGTCGATCTTGATGGTAGAGGGCTCGGTCAGGGGGTTGTAATAGCCCAACTCCTCGATGAAGCGGCCATCACGGGGATAGCGGGAATCCGCCACCACAACACGATAGGAAGGAGCCTTCTTGGCGCCGGTGCGGCGCAGACGAATCTTAACTGCCATAATAAAATACCTCCAAAAAATTTAATACATTTTTATATCTTCTATCCATTTCACTGGATTGAATTCAAGTTAAAAACGGAGGCCGCCACGGCCGCCCATCGGGGGCATCATACCGCCCTTTCCGGGGAAACCGCCCATTCCACGGCCGCCCTTTTTGCTCATTCTCTTGAGCTGTTTCATCATATCCTGCATACTGCGGTATTGCTTGAGCAGGCGGTTGACATCCTCCACACGCTGTCCGCAGCCGGCGGCGATGCGCCGTTTGCGGGAGGGGTTCATCAGGTCGGGCTTAGCCCGCTCGGCGGGGGTCATAGACAGGATGATGGCCTCGGTGCGGGCAAACTGCTTGGGGTCGATCTCCACGTCCTTCATCTGTTTGCTCATACCGGGGATCATACCCAGCATACTCTTGATGTCCCCCATCTTCTGGATCTGCCGGAGTTGATCCAGCAGGTCGTTGAGGTCAAACTTGTTCTCCTGCATCTTGCGGGCCAGTTCCTCGGCTTTTTTCTCGTCGATCTGCTGTTCCGCCTTTTCGATCAGCGACATCACGTCGCCCATACCCAAGATGCGGGAGGCCATACGCTCGGGGTGGAAGACCTCCAGATCCTCCAGTTTTTCACCCATACCGGCAAACTTGATGGGCTTTCCGGTGACCGCCCGAACAGACAGGGCCGCACCGCCACGGGTGTCGCCATCCAGTTTGGTGAGGACCACGCCGGTGATGCCCAGCGCCTCGTCAAAGGAGGAAGCCACGTTCACCGCATCCTGACCGGTCATGGCGTCCACCACCAGCAGGATCTCGGCAGGCTCCACGGTGGAGCGGATGTTCTTCAGTTCCTCCATCAGTTGCTCGTCGATGTGCAACCGACCGGCGGTATCCAAGATCACGTAATCGTTGCCGTGATCCTTGGCGTGGGAGACCGCCGCCTTGGCGATCTTCACCGGGTTTTCGGTGCCCATCTGGAACACAGGCACACCGGCACGCTCCGCCACCACGCACAACTGGTCAATAGCGGCGGGGCGGTAGATATCGCAGGCCACCAGCAAAGGGCGGTGTCCCTTGCTCTTGAGCAGTTTGGCCAGTTTGCCGCTGTGGGTGGTCTTACCGGAGCCCTGGAGACCGCACATCAGGATAACGGTGGGGCTCTTATTGGACCGGTTCAGCGGTGCCGCCTGACCGCCCATTAACTGGGTGAGTTGGTCGTTGACGATCTTGATCACCATCTGGGCGGGGGTCAGGCTCTCCATCACCTTGGCGCCCACCGCCTCTTCCACCACTTTGTTGGTGAAGTCCTTGGCGACCTTATAGTTGACATCCGCCTCCAGCAGAGCCAGGCGCACCTCTCGCATAGCGTCCTTTACGTCCGCCTCGGTCAGTTTGCCTCGGTTACGGAGTTTTTTGAAGGAAGAGGCCAATTTTTCACTAAGTCCCTCAAACGCCATAGGATGTCACCTGCCTTTCTGTCAACGAATCTATGCAAAAATCAGTCGGCCTTTTCCATCATACCGGCCAGCATCATAATGCGGGCGGAACTCTCGGAGATCTCACGGGGACAGCCGGGGAATTCGCTGTACTGCCGGATGGTCTGGGCCAGTTGATAGATCTCCTCGATGTCCGCACCCATTTTGCGGAAACGGCGGGCCAGCCCCAACCGTTCCTCCATCTCCAGCATCTGGGCCTCGGCCCGCTTGATGGAGTCCCGGACACCCTGGCGGGTGATGCCCTCGTTCTCGGCGATCTCGGACAGAGAGAGGTCGTCATTATAGTAGTAATCCACCATATCACGCTGCTTATCGGTCAGCATATCGCCGTAAAAGTCCAAGAGCAGGGAAATTTCCAGATTTTTGGCCATAATACCCCTCCGTTCTGTGGGAATAATGGGTTTGTCGCACCCATTTGTAAAGCGTTTTGCTTTACACTCATTATACACGAAAAAGCCTGCATTGTCAAGCCTTTTTTGCTATAATGTAAAGGTTTTTTACTTTCCATAATCTGAGGGAAAATTATCCACGCAAGGCGGATAGATTGTGGAAATTCAGCAAAGGGTCTGCCTGTTCTTTTGCAAACACGCCCTTTCTGTCAAGTTTGGTTTTATCGGGAGGGGATGGAACCCCTCCCCTACGTTATCACTACGTGTTATGGTTGTAGGGGAGGGCCTCTGCGTCCTCCCGATAAAACCCCCACGGTCACGGCTGCCGCCGTACCCTCTCCGCCCGGAGAGGGAGCCTATGCTCTATCCAACCCTGTACAAGCCAAAGAGAAAAGTGGCTCACCCAAACAGGTGAGCCACTTGGAAATCAAGCGATTGGATTCAATTAAGAATTACTCGTTGATCTTGGAAACAACGCCGGAACCCACGGTACGGCCACCCTCACGGATAGCGAAACGCAGACCCTCTTCGATGGCGATGGGGGTGATCAGCTCAACATCCATCTCGACGTTATCGCCGGGCATACACATCTCAACGCCAGCTGGCTGGTTTATG
>CAYSRL010000130.1:0-3729 GCA_964433515.1 uncultured Ruminococcus sp. | reverse complement strand
CACGAGAATGGGCGTTGCCCATTCTCCCGCACAAGAGGACCGTAATAGGGTGAGGAGCGTGGGCGCTTGTCATTCGTGCAGACCGCTGATCTCGTTACGCCCACCACGAGAATGGGCGTTGCCCATTCTCCCGCACAAGAGGACCGTAATAGGGTGAGGGGGGTTATAGTTCTGCCGGGACCGGGGAGCGGTGGGTGAGGGTGGAGGGGGTAACGGTGCAGTCCACCGCCCAGATCTCCACCCCGGCTTTTGCCGCCTGCCGGAGGGCTTCTCCAAAGGCGGGATGGGTCTCCTCATTGGGGCGGATGGCGGTGACCCCCTCCATCTGGATGACGAACAAAACGGCGGCTTTGTATCCCTCCTCCACCGCCTGTATCAGATGGCGCAGGTGCTTGACCCCCCGCTCGGTGGGGGCGTCCGGGAAATAGCCGACGTTATCCCGCTCCAGCGTACACCCTTTCACCTCGACAAACCACTGGGTTTCACCTTGGGTCAGGTGGAAATCCAAGCGGGAATCCCGATACCGCACCTCCCGGCGGATGACGGCGTCGGGGAAGCGCCGGCGGAGGTATTCCGCCGCCACCGCATTGGGGGCTTGGCTATCCATATTGATGAGCCGGTCGCCTTTGTATACGGCGATGACGTCGTAGGGGGTCTTGCGGGTGGGGTTTTGGGCGGTCTCCAGCACCACGGTACACCCGGGCACCAGCAACTCCCGGCACCGGCCGGTGTTTTTTACGTGGCAGACCGTGTCGATGCCGTCCACCTCCACCACCGCTATAAAACGATTGGGCCGGGACCGGAAGATCCCGGTGCGGGTATGGGCATAGAGCATAATGGGTCACCTCCCGTGTCTTTGCTCCCATTGTAGCAAAGGTGCGGTGTTTGTGCAACCGAAAAAAGGTATCACTTTTTTATGATTTGATATAATTTTTCACAGACCTTGATGAAAATACAGAAACACACCTTGCACTCTTGCTCTATATGGTGTTATAATTAAAAATGGAAAATTCGGGTCCTGGGGCCCGGGAAATATCCATCAGCAAAGGAGGAAGCGCTATGCATTATCAAAGTTTCAACGACCGTATGCTCAAGAAACTGAACAACCTGACCTGGCAGTATGCCGGGTATGTGTACCACGCCGAAAAGGTGTTCAGCGAGGTACAGGGTTATGAGACCAAAGAGCATCACCGGCAGGCTCCCGATGCGGAATATCAGACCATCAAGGACGGCTATGTCTGGGGTGGCGAATTCGGCAACCTGTGGGTGAAGTTTGATTATACCGTGCCGGAGGAACTGGACGGCAAGGAACTGTATGTTCTGCAAAACACCGAACTGCGGGAAGGCCTGCTGTTTGTGGACGGCAAACCCACGGGTATGTACGGCACCATCATCAAGGAATACGACGGCTTACAGCACAACATCCTGCTGACCCAGTGCGCCAAAGCCGGTCAGACCTATCACATCGACCTGGAGTGCTATGCCTGGCACGACGAGCGGGAGGTGCACCCCTATGCCCGGGAGGAGAACCTGCCGGACGAGCACTATCGCCACACCTTCCACAACGTGTATGTGGCCACCGTCAACCGGGAGATCAAGGATTTCATCCGGGATCTGCGGATCTTCCTGTCTATGGCTCAGGTGAACCAGAACCCCTTTATGAAGGCCCGTGCCATCAACGTGCTGGAGCGGGTGTTCGCCGAGGCGGTGCTGCACCCCACTATGGTGGATTATGAAACCGTTATCGCCGGTGTCCGCCGCTGCAACGCCATTATGGGCGAAGTCTTTACCGGCAACGCCTGCGGTGACACCTATGGCAAGGTGGGCATCGTGGGGCACTCCCACATGGACACCGCCTGGCTGTGGCCCATCGCCGAGACCGTCCGCAAGTGCGCCCGCACCTTTGCCAATGCGCTGACCCTGATGGATCAGTATGCGGATTACAAGTTTATCCAGTCTTCGGTTCTGCACACCGCCTGGATGGAGGAGCACTATCCCGCCATCTTCAAGGACATCCAAAAGCGTCAGGCCGAGGGCCGGTTTGAGGTCAACGGCGGCGCCTGGGTGGAGTGCGACTGCAACATCACCGGCGGCGAGTATATGGTGCGCCAGTTCCTGAAGGGTCAGAAATACCTGCAGGAGAAATTCGGCATCACCAACGATTCCTTCTGGCTGCCGGATACCTTCGGCTACAACGCCGCCATCCCCCAGATCATGCGGGGCTGCGGTATGAAATATTTCTACACCACCAAACTCAGCTGGAACGAGCACAACAAGTTCCCCTTTGAGACCTTCCGGTGGGTGGGTATCGACGGCAGCGAGGTGGTCACCCACTTCAACATCACCCACTGCGAGCCGGCGCCCCATCTGCTGATGAACCACGTTTCCGCCCTGCAGGATAAGACCTCTGACGAGAGCCGTCTGGTGGCCTTTGGCTATGGTGACGGCGGCGGCGGCCCCACCGACGTGATGGTGGAGGAAGCCACCCGGGTGATGCAACTGAACGGTATGCCCAAGGTGGAGTATCAGACCATCAGCGAATTCGGTCAGGAGATGGAGAAGAACATCGACAAGATGCCGGTCTACAACGGCGAGTTGTATCTGGAACTGCACCGGGGCACCCTCACCCAGCGCCACCAGACCAAGCGCAACAACCGTCTGTGCGAAAACGCCCTGCGGAATATGGAACTGATGGCGGTGATGACCGGCGCCGACTATAGCGCCGCCGATTATGACCGGTGGACAAAGGTGCTGCTGGAAAATCAGTTCCACGACATCCTGCCCGGCACCTGCATCCAGTGTGTCCACGACCGCTCCGAAAAGATCGTGGGCGAGTTGATCGTTACGGTGGACGGTGAGACCCAGCGCCTGGCCGCTACGGTGGCACAGGGCGACGACGCCCTGACCCTGGTCAACCCCCTGTCCTTTGCCCGCACCGACGTCCTTTGCATCGACGACAACGGCAAGTACATAGCCGAGGCCAAGAACCAGCCCTATGAGGATCTGTTCGGCCGTAAGAAGATCGCCGTATCCGGTGTGGCGCTCAACGCCTTTGAGGCCAAGAGCGTGGCGCTCACCGACCGGGCCGGCGACACCGCCTCGGCCTTTACCTATGACGGCACCCGTCTGGAGACCCCCTATGCCTCGGTGGTGTTTGACGAGAACGGCTATATCGCCTCCTTTATCGACAAGGCTTCCGGCCGGCAGTTGCGCCGTCCCGGCGCCGCCCCCTTGGGCACCTTCTATATGGGCGAGGACATCCCGGAGTATTGGGACAACTGGGACGTGGAATACGACCAGAAGTTCAAAATGGCGCCCCAGACCGATCTCATCGACCGCAAGGTGGTGTCCGACGGTGCGGTGGAATGGCGTGTCCGCTCCACCTATAAGATCGGCAACAACTCCACCATCGCCGTGGACAGCATCTTCTATGCCGACAGTCCCCGGGTGGACTTCCACGCCAAGGTGGACTGGAAGGATAAGCACCAACTCCTGAAGGTCAGTTTTGACCTGGATGTGCTGACCACCAAGGCCAAGCACGAGATCCAGTTCGGTCACATCGAGCGTGCCACCACCGAGAACGACTGTGTGGAGACCGCCCGCTTTGAGGTGTGCAACCTGAAGTGGACCGACCTGTCCGAGAGCCGGTTTGGTGTGGCTCTGCTCAACGACTGCAAATACGGCATCTCGGTGCGTGGCTCGGATATGCGCCTTTCTCTGCACCGGGGC
>CAYSRL010000129.1:0-3733 GCA_964433515.1 uncultured Ruminococcus sp. | reverse complement strand
TGGCCTTGGTCACCACTTTGTTGTAACTGTGGCCCAGTTTACTGCCGGAGGTAGCACCGCACACCTTACAGGTTTTTGCTTTAGTGCAGGTGGCGGCGGTGTAATCGTGCCCCAGAGCCTCACCTTCGGTCAGACAGTTCTCCTGCAGGAAGGCCACCAACTCCTCGGCAAACTTCTGCTGACCAACCAGGTTGGGGTGATAGCCGCCGCCGGCGTTGTTCTGAGTCAGTTTGCAGGCGTAATAGCCGGCCTCAGCGCCGCCGAACTCCGCCACGATCTCCTCGATCATAGTGCTGACACCGGTGGTCATCATTCCGTGAATCCACACGATAGGGGCGTTGGGATTCTTTTCCCGAACCAACTTCAGCATCTCCACCAGACCCGCCCGCTTCAGCGTGGCGTTGGACTGGATGGAGTTATCGTTGGTGCCCAAAGCCAGAACCACAACATCGGGCTGCTTGGAGAAATCATACAGAGTGGTCTGGTCGTAGTTGTAACGCTGAGCGGGATACACATCCTGCATAGTGGTCGTGCTATAACCGTACTTACAGCCCAGACCGGACCAAGAAACGGTGGACCAATCGGCATCCAAAGCCTGAGCGGTCAGGAAGGTGTAAGCCTGGGTTCCGTCGGAATACAGAGGCGTGCCGTCACCCACCGCACCGTTGCCCAGGTTGCCGAAACCGCAGGAGATGGAGTCACCGATGAACTCAATGTACAGGTCTTTATCGGCGGGCTTATCCAGCATCTCGCCGTCATAGGACAGAGCGCAGACGCCCACCTCGCCATAGGAATGCTCGGACTGGCGATAGATGGCAAAGGTGTGATTGCCGGCAGGCAGATCACTGGCCAGCAGCACCTTGGTCTCGCCGATGGAGGTGATGCGGCAATAGTCACGGGCCCACGCCTTACCGTCCACGTAAATGGTGAAATACACGCCGCCGGTCTCGGAGGAGCTGGAGATCTTGCGGGCGTTGAAGGTGGCGTATACGTCGCCCTCACAGTTGAGCTCGAACTCGATACCGGAAACGGTGAAATCCAGCATCAGGGTGCCGCCCACCATAGCGGTACGGCCCTGGGTCTTGACATCCTCTACCAAGGTGTCGATCATCTTCAGGTTAGGATCGTCGTCGTCACCGCCCAGGACGACCTCGGTCAGGGTGATGTCGTCCATATACATCTCGGTGGCAATGTTGTTACCGGCACCCACCAGAGTGAAGAAAACAGTGGCGGTGGTGGCCTCAAACTCCACGGCAAACTGAGTCCACTCCGTCTTGGTGCCATAGGTGTACGCCAGTTTGGCGCCGGCGTCGCTGGTGCCCTCGCACAACTGGATGTTCACGCCGTTGGCCAGCGCCTTGTAGTACAGGCTGAAACGGTAGGTCTTGCCCACCTCCAGGCCGGAGATGGTCTGATTACCCAGACCGCCCCAACCGCCGTTGCCGACGATATGCAGGCCGTAACCGCCATTATTGGCGGAGGCAGCATCCACCGCCGTGGACTGATAAAATTGCCAGCCGGTGCTGTCACCGGTCTCAAAATCGCCGTTAATAAACAGGTTGGTGGTATCTGCCGTGACCAGAGATGCCGCAGGCATCATCACGCACAGCATCAGGACAGCCAACAGAACGGACAGAGTTTTGTTGAACTTGCGCATAAAGTTTTCCTCCTAAACGGTTTTGTTTCTTATTCTCCCACGACCGTTTTTACGGCGTCGTGGATGGCATCGATAAGGGCGGCGTCCCACTCCGGGAAGGCATTGACGGTGGGAACGTCGCCGGTGAGCACCTTATACCACGTGGCGGCAGCGGCATAGCGGCCGTAATCCCAGGACAGATGGAAGCCGTCCCGGTTGAGGGACAGACCGCCGTTTTTGTAATCAAAAGCCGGGACATTCTCCCGCAGATACTGCACCACCGGACCGGAGGGCAGAACGGTAGCACCGATCACCTTCTTGGCCATTTCGGTGCAATCGCCAATGCGGCGGTACATCTCCCCCTGATCTCGGTTATAGTTAAGAAAACCGCCGTGATCCGAGTCGATCTCATACGCCCAGGTCTGGTGGAAATAGATCTTGGCTTGCGGGCACTTCTCACGAACATAAGCCACCAGATCCGTCAAATACGGAAAATAGGTCTGAGGCTGACCGCTATGGTGGCTGACCTGCTGGACCGTCACCACGTCCCAAGAATCCAGCCCCAAGCCCTCTTCCAGAGTCACCATCCGGTCCATATTCTTGCCGTTTTGCTCCAGATAATAGGCGCACTCTTTATCCACCACATGATTCCAGTGGGTTTCCAGACTGCAGCCGCCGATCATCAGGTTGGTGGTCTCCAGATCCACCCCATTGGCAACGGCGATCCGGTGCAGCCATTCCTGAGCGTCCTGAGAAAAACTGTTACCGATAGACAGAAGTTTCATTGGTCATCCTCCTTTTGCTCTGCCAGTTTATCCAGCCGGCAGTTACGGAAATACATCACCACATCCAGGCCGACCATCACCAAGTTGAGGAAATAGAAAAACAGCACATACCACTTGGCGGCATAGTCAAAGCCGGGATTGACAAACTTGGACACGATACCGGCAATATAGCCGGTGATGATCAGGCACAGAAAAGGCAAACTCTTGCCCTTTGCGGTGCGGGCTTTGTACGATTTGATCACATTCAACGGCCAGGAAAAGCCGAAACTGATCAGCATACCGATCTCCAGCAAATCGTGTAATTCGGGCATTTTTACCCCTCCTTATGCATCGTTTTCGATAAAATTCAGAATCTGTTCTTTGATCTGGGTCATTCCCACGTCCGAGGGATGGCCCCAGATCTTATCAATATCTGTCAAGCATATCGCCTTTACACCGTTGCGGGTGGCCGCTTCTATCAAGGCTTGGTGGATGCAGGGCTTCATTTCGGTGTTGATGATGGCATAGACCTTTACATCCGGCAGGATCTCCGCCACACGGCAGAACAGACGGCCGATAGCCGGCAAGGCGCAGTACATATCCTCCTTGGTCCACCCCTCAAATTTCAATTCTCCCTCCGGAGCGCCGCACCAATCGTCGTTGGTGCCGCCGAAGATCAGCAGGGTGTCGATGCCATCCAGAACGCCCTCTTCGTACATTTTGTCAAGGCGGGTGTTGAAACACAGGTGGGTGTAATCCTCTTTTTCATAGCCGGTGTAGCAAATGGTGGAGCCGGACCAACTGTTGTTCAGCACCAACTCGGAATCGGTGGCGGCTATCAACTGATGCCACCAGGTCTGTTCCACCCGGGTGACACGGGAGTTGTTCTCATCCTTGGGGGAGTAATACACCACGTGCCCCTCAGGGATATACCCCTCAAAGGTGGAATAACTATCCCCTAAAATGACGGTTTTGCCTAATTTGATCATACAGATATCCTCCTGTCTACGCAAAGGGATGATGCCCGCTTTGACGTCAACGGTGCGGGTTTTCGTGGTGTAAAGTTTATGTGCTTTACAGGCGAAATCGCATCCGTTCTTCCCCAAAAACGAACATTTTGTTTGCACAACCTTTAGCATAGCAAAGAATGCCGAAAATTTCAACCATTATTTGACAAAAGATGCGATTTTTGTTTTGTGGGAGAACGCAGAGGAGTTAGGAGTGAGGAGTTAGGAGTGAGGAGTTAGGAGTGTAGCCAAGTCTGTGCGGGGGTTGCGGGAGGGCACGGAGGCCCTCCCCTACGAGGTTGGGGTGGGTTGGGGGCGGGGTTTTG
>CAYSRL010000128.1:0-3798 GCA_964433515.1 uncultured Ruminococcus sp. | reverse complement strand
GCCACCTTTTTCAGGTGCATACCGATGAGGGTGCCGCCGATGTCCAAGCCGGCGTGAGCCCGGATGTGCTCCACGGCGGTGGGGCGCTCCATCCTTTGCCACACGGCGGTGGCAAAGGAGCCGCCCGCCTTCGGCTGAGGAACCACGTTCACCGGCTCATAGCCGTATTTTTCTGCTACGGCGGACTCCAGTATCAGCGCCCGGTTCAGGTGCTCACAGCACTGCACCGCCAGGTGCACCCCCGCCTCGTTCAGCAAAGGGAGCACCGCCTCGGCCAATGCGCCGGCGGCATCCACGCTGGAATGGGTGCCGATCTTCTCCCCCACCATCTCGCTGGAGGAACAGCCGATAACCAACAGGTCACCGGGTCGCAGATCGGCGGCAGCCAACAGTTCGGTGACCGCCACGGCGGCGTCTTGTCTGATCTTTTCTAACATCGTGTCACTTCCTTATCTTTCACGGAAACCGATGGCTTCTTCCACCGCTTCCATCAACAGTTGATACATAGGGGTCAGCGCCTTAAATCCGGCCAGCAACCGCTCCTTTAGGTCGCTGTCCGCCACAAGATCGGGGCTCTCGCACCGGGACAGATCCACACTCTTGCAGTCGTAGAAGGGCCGGAGCAATTCCGGGGTCTCCGGGGTGCTCCGGGGCTTGGCATAGGGGCGTCCGCCCAATTCAAACCCCGCTTTGCGGGCGGCTCTCACCGCCTTTTCCGCCCGGGGGACATCCGCCTCTACACGGCGGCGAAGCGCCCGCATAATGGCGGGGGTGGCGGAGTAAAAACCCAGACCCCACTCGGCACGGGCCAAAGAAAAATCCAGGTAAAAGGCGGGAACGCACCAGTTCCACGCCCGTTTGTCCCGCATAAAGACGATCCACATATTCTCCCGGTACATCGACTTATCGTGGGTGAAGCGGTTATCCCGCCGCACCCGGCTGACCGACCCGCCCAACAGGGGGTCCACCGCCAGCATCGCCGGGGTCATATCCGCCACCAGTTGGCGGAGAGGATGCACCACCGTCTGGTTGATGGTGGGTTTGTGTTCTTCATAAAACGCCTTGCTGTCCTGAAAGCGGTTTTCCGCCAACAGATACAGACTTTCGGCAGAAATGCCGGGATATTCCATCGTTCAGGCTCCTTTCCGTTTAGGGGCGGGCAACTGCGCCAGGATCACCGCCGCAAACATCACCACACAACCGGTGATCTCCCATACGCTCATCCGGTCACCCAGAATCAGCACACCCGCCAACACCGCAAACACCGACTCGAAACTCATCAGCACCGAGGCGGTGGTGGGGTTGGTGTGCTTTTGCGCCACGATCTGCAGGGTATAGGCCACGCCGCTGGACAAAAGACCCGCATACAGCACCGATACCCAGCAATCCGCCAGAGCGGTGAAAGAGGGGGTCTCAAACAAAAACATCAAAGGGAGATTCAGCACGCCCACCGTGAAAAACTGGATGCAGGACAGCCGGATGCAGTCGGTATGGGGAGCAAACCGATCCACCAGCAGGATCTGCACCGCCAGCACCGGGGCACAGGCCAACACCAGCAGGTCGCCGGTCACAAGGCCGCTCTCCCCCTGCATACACAGCAGATACAATCCAGCCACCGCCAGCGCCACGCCCAGCCAATGAAACAGGGTGGTGCGTTTCCCCACCGCCAGACCGAACACCGGCACCAGCACGATATACAGGGCGGTGATAAACCCGCCCTTTCCGGCGGTGGTGGTCAACAGACCCAACTGCTGGAGGTTGGTAGCGGCAAACAACGCCAGACCGCAAAGGACACCGCCCGTCCACAGCGTTTTCCGCTCCTGCGGGGTGGCCGGTCTGCGGGACAGACCCGCCCGATCCAAAAACGGCAGCAACACCAGAAGCAACGTGCCGCCCAGCAAGGAACGGACACCGTTAAAGGTCAGAGCGCCCATCTCGGCGCCGCCCTCTTTTTGCGCCACAAAGGCGAAGCCCCAGATGGCGGCGATCAGCAACAACAGTAGGTTGCCCCGCATAGCGGGAGAAATCCGCTTCGCCTCCATCCTTTTCGCCTGCCTTTCTTTTTACACTCAATGTGATATTATATACCTCTCCGCCGAAAATTGCAAGGGTACAGACCTCAATTTTGCGTGGACACCCATCGAAGATGCCGTTTTTCATAACTTTTTCTTGCTTTTTGGAAGATCGTGGATTATACTGGGGAATGTAAGCGGTTACAGAAAGGAGACCACGGTATGAACATCTACGATATTGCCGAAAAATGCGGTGTATCCATCGCCACCGTGTCCCGTGTACTCAACAACAACCCCAACGTCAGCGCCGCCACCCGTGCCAAAATCCAGGCGGTGATCGACGAGGCCAATTATACCCCCAGCGCTCTGGCCCGCAGTCTGGGCACCGGCACTGAGGCGCCCGCCGACCGCACCGGGAACATCCGGGCGGTGGGTGTGCTGTGCTCCCGGTTGCAGGATCCCTATTACGGGCCGGTGCTGAACGCCCTGGAATCCGCCCTTGCACAGCGGGGACTGGCTCTGATCGTGGCAGACAGCGGAAAGACCCCCGACGAAGAGCAGGCCGCCATAGAGAAAATGCTGTCCATCGGGGTGACCGCTCTGATAGACATCAACCCTCATCATTACGAGCAGATGGACCGCTCCCCCATCGCCGCCGCAGCCGAAACGGTGCCGGTGATCCTGCTGGACGGTGCGGTCGATGCGCCGGGGGTGTATTCCATATCCAGCGACCAGAAAAAGGCTGTGACCGAACTGGTGGAGGCGCTGATGCGCCGGCAACGGCGGCGGATACTGTTCCTCTATGACCAAAACACCCACAACTGCCGTCAGCAGTTGGAAGGATACCGGGACGCCTTTGCGGCGGCCGGGCTCACCCCCGACCCGGAACTGTTGGTGCAGGTGGAGGGAGATCTGGATGAAGTCAACCGGTGCATCAAGCGGTTGCTGGTCAACCGGGTCACTTTTGATGCCGTTATCGGCGCTGAGGACATTCTAGCGCTGGGCACCCAAAAAGCGTTGCTCCGCACCGGTCTGAGTATGCCCATCATCGGTATCGGCAACTCGCTCATCGCCCGGTGCGCCAACCCGGAACTATCCAGTGTGGACTGCGGAGCAGAGGGGCTGTGCGCCGCCGCTATCGGGGTATTGGATGCCCTGTCGGAAGGCAAACGACCGGACAGTTCGATCCTGCTACCCACCGCATTGGTGGAACGGGATACTTTCCGGAATGCCTAAAAAACTAAATTCGCCTGTGGCGATGATTTCGAAACCAACGATCCCCTAAGACACTTCCCAGAACCGGAAGTGTCTTTTTTGTAAACTTTTGGGAAAGTCACCGCTTGTGTCTTGACTTAAAAAATCGGAAGGTCTATAATATAGAAATGCTGTAATATGGTTAGTTATATGGCTATAAACGAAAGAAAGGAATGCCTATGTTCAAGCGAATTTTAGGCTGTGTACGGGAATACAAGACCCCCACCATCCTCACCCTGGTATTCATCGGGTTAGAGGCGGTCATCGAGTGCCTGATCCCCTATATCACAGCCGAACTCATCAACTACATCAACGTGGCCGGCAGCGACCCCGACGCCCTGAGCAACATCGTCAAAAGCGGTCTGGTGCTGGTGCTGATGGCGGTGCTGTCCCTATGCTGTGGCGCCATCGCCGGCTACACCTGTGCCAAGGCCTCTGCCGGGTTTTCCAAAAACCTGCGGCAGGACATATTCCGGCAGATCCAGACCTTTTCCTTCCGGAATATTGACAAGTTTTCCTCCGCCTCGCTGGT
>CAYSRL010000127.1:0-3816 GCA_964433515.1 uncultured Ruminococcus sp. | reverse complement strand
CTTGCTTATGAGGAAAACCTACGCAGGGATATTATCCGTCATATTTCTCGTCAGAGGTGGCGGTAACAATGCGGGGGGACTCGTATACCGTTTCATTCAGAGCGTTTTCGACATACGTGTTGCCCTCATCCTTATTGTTCAGGGCACCCTTAGACTTCAGGTTGTGCAGACCGTTCTCATCATAGCGGCTGATGACCACGGAACCATCTGCCAGAATGCGGAAGGTGGTCATGGTCAAGGCATCGTCAGACTCCTCGGAGGCGTTGGCGTAATAGTTGATGTAGCCGGCATTCATATAGGTGAAGTTCAGGGTGTACTCAGTGGGGGCGGCATAAGCACTGGTGGGATCGGGCACCAGGATGCTGTCGCCCTTAGCCAGATAGATGGCACCGCCGCCGATATAGGCGTCGTAGTCGCCGGAGTGGTTATGACCGAACATAAAGATGATGTTCAGACCGGCCTCGCCGGCGGCATTGAGGACATTGAACAGCGGCAGAGCCTGCAAAGCACAGCTCTCTTTTATCGTACGGCGGCTGTAGTTCAGCGGCACGTGACACATCACGAAAATGGGCTTGTTGCCCCAGGTGTCGGAGTTTATCTTCTCCTCGAAGTAGGTGTTCAATGTGGCGGCAATCGCCGTACTGTCGCCGCCATAAGCCTCGTAATCGTTCTCGTTGATGACGAACACACCGTAGGGAGCGCCCAGAGGATCGTTGTTGCCGGAGGGGGCGATCATTTCCACAGTGGGACGGTCGTGGTTACCCTCGGAATACAGGCGGTTGCCATAGGCGACCTCGTCCAAAATGTCGTCCAGATAACCCACGCCCAGGGTGCTGAGTTCGTGGCCGGAGCCATAAGCATAGTCGCCCACCATAAAGGTGCCGTCGAACAGGCCGTAGCCATCGGTCTGCACGCCATTCAGCAGGGCCGCAATGATGGGAGGACCGTCCTCCCAATTACTGGGCTGATAGTCGGAACCGGCCAGCAGAACGACCTCGGTCAGGTCGCTGACCTCGTAGGGGGCATACGCCGCATGGGCGGCGGCACGGCACAGATCGTAATAGCAGACGGCTACCTCATCGGGATGATAGGTGATGAGATCCGTGCTCTCGCCGGTCAGAGCCAGATACCAGGCGACGGCACCGGAAAACTCCTTCTGCTCGTCGGTGGCATCGGACTGCACCGTATCCAGGTTAGCCAAAGTGGTGCCGGCAGGAATGAGGCCGTCCGCACCAGTCACAGCGGTGGCGACGTCGGCGCTGTAATACAGCACCTGGGCGCCGTAAGGCTTGTTGGCGTTAGCCCATTCCAGATCCACGTCGTTGGTGACCACCACATACTGCCAGCGCTCGTCGGCGATGGCGGTGGCGGCGTCGACACCGGTGGTGGTGGTCCACACGCCGTTGTCGTCGTTCTTGTAATACGTGCCGTCGCACAGGTTGCCCAAGATCACCTGGTCGTAATCGGCACTCTTAAGCACATCGTACAGATAGGTGTCCACGGCATCGTAGACGCTTTCGTCGCCGATGGCCAGCACCCGTCTGGCACGGCGGGCCGTCTCCACGTCGGCGTAGTTATCGCTGACCGTGTCGCCGTAAATGGTGACCAACTCGCCGTCCAGTTCATAGGTGTAATAGGAGCGGGCGTAAATCTCGGTGGATTCGCTGCCGTCCGGGATGTTGATGATACGCACCGCAAAGGCGATGGAATCTTCCTCCCAATCGTACAGATACGTGGTGGGCACCTGGATGGTGCGCTTGCCGTCGGCAGCTTCCAGGGTCAGGTCGGGATCTTCCAGGTTGGATACCACGGCGCCGGTCTCGACCAGAGTGGCGGTGATATCGTCATACTGGTACAGTTTGACCGTGCCGGTGTTCTTCACCAACTGGTTGCTATTTTCGTATTGGGCGTTGTTGACATCCAGGAAGAAGCGGAACGCCAGACCACGGCTGTCGTCCTCGGTATCCCGGATGCTGACGCCGGCGTTCTCCAGGTTCTCGCAGCGATCCATCTCGTCGCCGGACAGGTTCTCGATCATAATGTCGTCGATCCAAACCTCGTCGATGGTTCCCGCACCGGAGAGGGCGAGGCCGGAGCCGGAGAAGGTCATGGTCACGTCGGTGTTGTAGCCGGACTGGAAGGTATACTCCTTGTATACCCATTTGGCGCCGGTGCCGGTGGACTGGCTGAGGTACTGGGAGACCATTTTGGTCCCATCCTGCCTGCCCTTAATGTTGAGGTTGACGCCGTTGGACATAGCCTTGTACCAGAAGGAGATCTTGTAGGTCTTACCTACCTCAACGGTGAACTTCTGCTCCAGGACACCGTCCCAGCCGCCGTCACCGATCATCTTACAGCCGTAATCGCCGGAATAAGCGGCCTCGTCGGAGGCAATAGACGACTGATAGGCAGTCCACTCGGTCAGGGAGCCGGCCTCAAAGTCGCCGTTGTAAATATAGCCGTCAAAGGAGGGGTCTTTTACCTCCACAACACGGGCGCTGTCCATATACACGCTCTCGGCGGTGCCGGTGCCGCCGCCGCACACGTTGATGCGGGTGGTGGTGCCGGTGGCCACGAATTCTATCGAGACCACCGCCCACTCGGTGCTATCAAACCACGCCGTGGCGATGTTGGAATCGGTGGCCACATCCTTGATCTGGATGTTGCAACCGACGGATATCGCCTTGAAATAGGCAGTGAAGCAATACTTCTTGCCCACCTCGGTGGCAAAATCCTGATAGATCATACCGTCCCAGCCGCCGTCGCCGGTCAGATGGGCGCCGTAATAGCCTTCATAGGCGGCATCGGCAGAGACAGCGGATCCCTGATACACGGTCCAGGGGCTGACAGAGCCGGTCTCAAAGGTGCCGTTTTCCAGCAAGCCGTCATCGGTTATACGGGTCACCGTCACGTCGTCCAAATAAACCGTCTCGGTGACAGCATTGCCGGAGGAGTGGAAATTGATATGCAGGATGTCGGTGGTGGGGGTCACCACATAGGAGACACGGGTCCACTCGGTTTTTTCGAACCAGCCGGAGGCCAAGGTAGCACCGGAGGAGCCGCCATCCTGAATCTTGATGTTGGCGCCGGTGGCAACCGTCTTAAGCCAAGCGGAGACCATATAGGTCTTGCCGGCGGTGACCGTCACGTTCTGGTTGGCCATACTGCCCCAGTTGCCGGTGCCGGACAGCATCATACCGTAGGAGCCGTTCAGTTTGGCCTCAGCAGTAACACCGGAACCGCTATAGGTGGTCCAGCCGGTGTTGTCGCCGGTCTCAAAATCGCCGTTGGTGACCAACGGGGCCGGCGTGACCTGGATATCGTCCACATAAATGACGTTCAGGGTGGAGTCGCTGGTGTGGGCGAAGTTCAGGAACAGAACCGCCTCGTCAGAGGTGACCCGATAGGACTTCCGGGTCCATTCGGTCGCCGACAGCAATTCATCGACCAGCACGTTGCCGGTGGACTTGCCGTCCTCCATCTTGAATCGGACGGAATCGGTGACCGCCTTGTACCAGAAGGAGACATCATAGACCACGCCCTGCTCAACGGAAACCTTCTGGTTTAACTGACTGCCCCAGGCCGTGTCACCGCTGATGATCGCACCGTAACTGCCGGTATAGGCGGCATCCGCAGAAACCTCGGTTTCGTTATAATAAGTCCAGCCGGTCATATCACCGGTCTCAAAGTTACCGTTGGTCACCTTGTTGTTGGGGACATTCGGCACCTCACCGGGGACAAAGGGCTCCTCGGGTTCCGGATCGGGGTCGGGTTCGGGGTCGGGGTCGGGTTCCTCGGTCTCGTTGGGGTCGTACA
>CAYSRL010000126.1:0-3836 GCA_964433515.1 uncultured Ruminococcus sp. | reverse complement strand
GTTCTGCCCGCCTATGAGGATGGTCTGAAACACGAGGTTGTCGTGACCATCTAACGTGATCTATCGCAATAAAAGCGGCAAGTCCCATGGGGATTTGCCGCTTTTTTGCCAAGCAACTCATTGCGAGGTGTTTTTATGGATAACCAATTAACCGTATTTATGATGTCCTCCACCCACTGGGACCGGGAATGGTATGAGCCCTTTCAGGGGTTCCGGTGGCGGCTGGTGAAGGTCACCGAGGACGCCATGGACAAGTTGGAAAAGTACCCCGATGTGGGCACCTTCACCTTTGACGGCCAGACCATCGTGCTGGAGGATTTTCTCGAGGCGGCCCCCGACCAGCGGGAACGGCTTACCCGGCTGATACAGGAAGGGCGCATCAAGGTGGGCCCCTGGTATGTGATGCCGGACGAATATCTCCCCTCCGGGGAGAGCCATATCCGCAACCTGCAGATCGGCACCGCCATCGCCAAATCCTATGGCGCAGAGCCTATGCGGTATGGGTATGTGTGCGACATCTTCGGCCATCCTGCCCAGATGCCCCAGATCTTTAGCGGTTTTGACTGTGAGGGGGCTCTGCTGGGGCGGGGCATCACCGAGGACAAGGCGCCCGCCCATTTCCTGTGGGAAAGCCCCGACGGGTCCCAAGCGGTGACCTTTAAGACCCCGGACTGGTACGGCTATGGCGAGTTCTGGGTGCGGATCCACTGCTTTGACTGGTGGCGGGAGCCCCCCACCGAGGAGGAGCGGGACGAGAACCTCAAGAAATTCATCGAGGGCGAGTTGAAACGCACCGATATTCCCATCTTGCTGTTTGTGGACGGACAGGATCACAAGGAACTCCACGCCCGCACCCTCACCGATACGAAAGCCCGCCTGGAACGGTTGTATCCCGGCATCCGGGTGGTGATCACCAGCCCCGACCAAATGCTCCCCCTGTTGGCGGAGCATCGGGACAAAATGCCGGTGGTGAAGGGGGAACTCAACGCCACCAACCGGCGCCGGGGGGATTTTTCCCGGCTGCTGACCAACGTGCTGTCCAGCCGGTACGATCTGAAATGGCGCAACGACCTGTGCCAGACCATAATGGAGAAGTGGGCGGGCCCCATTACGGCGGTATCCCGCCTTACCGGGCGGGTGCCCATCCGCAAGAATTTCTACGAGCTGGCCTATCGCTATCTCATTCAGAATCAGCCCCACGACTCTATCTGCGGCTGTTCGCCGGATTTTGTCTACAAGGATATGCACTATCGCTATGACCAGGTGGAACAGATCGGCCACAACATCGAAGAATACGGTATGCAGAACCTATCCCGGTTTGCGGACACGCCCGGCGAGAATATGGTGGTAACCCTGTTCAACTCTCTGCCGTATCGCCGGAAAGAGACCGTGACGGTGGATCTGTTTTTTGATCGCCGGTGGAAACAGAAATGGTCCGAGCCCTTCGGCTATGAGCCCATCAACGCCTTCCGGCTGGAGGACAAGGACGGCAACGATGTGCCCTATCAGGTGGTGAACATCAACCGGGGTAAAGGCCGGGTACACTGCGGGGAACAGGGGAGCGCCGACCGCCACCGCATCGTCTTTGAGGCGGAACTGGCGCCCGGCGGCACCACCGAGTATCGGGTGGTGCCGGTGGAGGGGTATACCCGCCCCAGCGGCAGTCTGCGGACCGGGACGTATACCGCCGAAAATGACCTTGTCCGGCTGACGGTGGAGCCTTCCGACGGTACGCTGACCATCACCGACAAGCGAACCGGGGAGGTCTATCCCAAGCAGTTGTCCTTTGCGGATGACGGCGAACTGGGGGACGGCTATATGCACGCCCGCCCAGTGGCGGACCGGGCGATCCTGTCCGCCGTGACCAAGAGCGTGGCGGTCTCCTGCGATGCCGCCGCCAAGTGCACCTTTACCATTGTGAAGGAAATGCACGTGCCCGCCGATATGCAAAAATACCACGAACGGAATTTTGATCTGCGTCGAAATGAAGAGTTGAAAGCGCTTACAATCACCGCAAACGTGAGTTTGACCAAATCCAGCCCCATGGTGGAGATCGAGATGACGGTGGATAACACCGCCCGGGATCACCGGCTGCGGCTGATGGTCCCCACCGGGGTGGACGCCCCCACGTATCGGGTCAGTCAGGCCTTTTATGTGGCGGAGCGCAAGGTGGAAACCGACCCCGCCACCCTCACGTGGGAGGAGAAAGAGCAGTGTGAAAAAGCCATGACCGGGTTTGCCTATAAACGGCAGAAAAACCGGGGTCTTTGCTTTGTCAGCGGCGGCGGCCTGCACGAGATCGGCGCCTTTCCCGGGGCTGAGGGGATGCTGGCGGTGACCCTGCTTAGGTGCTTTGGCTCTGCTGTCAACGGGTATGTGGCAGAGGACGGTCAGATGCAGGGGAGGTGGCCGTATCGGTTTGGCCTGCTCCCCCTGTGCGAAGAGACCGATGGGGATATCCAGCGGCGTCTGGACGCCTTTGCCGCCGGGGTGAAGTGCCGGGATGACCGGACATGGCAGGAGATCCCCTTGGAGGAGCACAGTTTTTACCGGCTGGAGGGGGAGAACACCCTGCTGAGCACCGTCAAAGTGGCGGAGGATGGCCAGGGGATCTGTCTGCGGTTCTATAACCTCAGCGACAGCCCCGAAACCGCCCGGCTGACCTTTGACCGCACCCCCCAAGAGGCGGCGCTGGTGAACCTGGAGGAACAGCACCCAGAGCCGCTGACCGTCACCGGCAACGGGGTGGATCTGCCCATGGGTAAGTGGCAGATCCGCACGGTGTATGTGAGATTTTAAGAGAAAAAAGGAAAAGGCTTGACCGATGAGGAGGTCAAGCCTTTTCCTTTGGCGGGAATTGGGGTGATGGGGGACGGGAGCCCCGTCCCCTATGGCGGGGGATAAACGGCGGTGGGATGGGTATACTGGTGAAAAAGGAGGGGTGGGTATGAAACCCAATGAAAAGCAGTATCAGCAGATGATAAAAGGCGCTTCGAAAGGGTCGCCGGTGGTGAAAAACTGTTTGTGGGCTTTTGGCGTTGGCGGGGCGCTGTGCGCCCTGGGGGAGATGGCGTTTCAGTGGATCCGGATGGGCGGCGTGGAGGAGAAGACCGCCCGGATGTTGGCGTCAGCGTCGCTGATCGTGCTGGCGGCGGTGCTGACGGTGGCGCAGGTGTTTGACAATATCGCCAAGCACGCCGGCGCCGGCACGCTGGTGCCCATCACCGGCTTTGCCAACAGCGTGGTGTCCCCGGCGATCGAGTTTAAGAGCGAGGGGTTTGTGCTGGGGGTTGGGGCGAAGATGTTTATCATTGCAGGCCCGGTTATTGTTTATGGAACGGTGGCCAGTGTGGTTTATGGGATAATTTATTGGATAACAACTCTATTCTAGCGCAAAAGGCTTGACCGATGCGGTCAAGCCTTTTAAATCAGTTTTATAACACCTGCTACAAAAAAACAAACACCCGATACGGCGATGATAATATCTACTATCCACATACGTATTTCAATTTGTTTGCTTTCTTCTTCAATAAGTTTTTTTGGAAAGCGATACTTATCACGATACAATTCATCAGAATCATACGTGGTCATTACTCTCCAACCACGACGACGGATATGAATCGCAAACATAGTATACGCTGTGTTTGCAACACCTATTGCTATAACACCCCAACCTACAATAATATCATTGTGCTGAAAACCACCACAAATACAAATGGCAATAACCCAAAATACTGCCAATGTAATAGATACAGCGGTGCGTATTTTATGGCGTTTCTTTAATAGTTCGTGTTCTTCGTCTCTATATATCTTTTTAATCCTTGCCATACTGACAC
>CAYSRL010000125.1:0-3947 GCA_964433515.1 uncultured Ruminococcus sp. | reverse complement strand
GCAATGCACTTGGACCAGTCATAGTCAAAGCCCAACTCCTTCAACTGCTTGGAGAAGGTCTTAATATTCTCCTGGGTAAAACCGTTGGGGTGATTGCCGGTGGAGACCGCATACTGCTCCGCAGGCAGACCGAAAGAGTCATATCCCATGGGGTGGAGTACGTTATAACCCTGCATCCGCTTCATACGGGACATAATGTCCGTAGCGGTATAGCCCTCCGGGTGACCGGCATGCAGACCCACACCGGAAGGATAGGGGAACATATCCAACACATAGTATTTGGGCTTGGAGAAATCCCACACGTCGGTGCGGAAGGTGTGGTTCTCTTCCCAATACTGTTGCCATTTTGCTTCAATTTCTGCGGGGTTATAGCGAATCATAATGCATACTCCTTACTGCTGTATCATATAGGGGGCAATGTCCACGTCGGCGGCATCCACCCACAATCGTTCCAAATCGTAAAATTCCCGGGTTTCCCGGCGGAAGATGTGCACCAGCACATCTCCGTAATCCAGCGTGATCCAATCACCGGCGGCGTACCCCTCGGTACGCAGGGGGTGTTTTCCCTCTTTAGCCAGTTCTTCCTCCACGTAATCGGAGAGGCTCCGCACCTGGTTGGCGCTGCCGCCGCTGGCCAGCAGGAAATAATCGGCAATGGAGGTGATGCCGGACACGCCCAACACCCGGATGTCCTCCGCCTTATGCTTATCCAAGGTATGAACAGCATTCTGCCAGATATTCTCAACCGTCATTCTCATTCCTCCTCTTCCAGCATACCGGACTGTTCCGGCACCAGATCCTTCAGCGTTGCCGTCTCCAAATCGGCTTTGGAGGGCTTGCTCACCAACTGGGGGGCGGTCACGGTGGTATCGTCCAGAGTCAAATCGTAGGGGTTCATTTGCTCGTTGAGCAGTTCAATAGTCTGGCTGCAGTTAACCGAATAGACGGTGGTGCTGCCATTTTTGGCGCTCTGTCCCGGCAAGATACTGAAAGTCACCTTTTCCAGAGGTATCTCCCCCATCTCCAGCGCAAAGCGGGCAATGGTCTCAGAGACCTTCATATCCTCCACCTTATCCGTGGATTTACCCAGCAACCGGGCCTTACCGAAAGAGGTGGAGTTAAAGCGTATCGGGTATTCGCCCAGCATCAGTTTACCAAACACGCCTTTGGTGGATCCTGTAGTCTTATCCACAGAATACAGATCCTTCAGCCGGCAATCGGACAGACGTAACAGCAAAGCGGCAAACACTTCCCGTTGACGGAGCATCCGCTCCCGGTCGGAATCGGGGGTGCTCTTGTAGTTATAATCCAAAGCATAACTCACCGCCGCCTCACCGGTCAGCGTCTGCACGCCGGCGTCATAGGTCTCACCGTCGAGTTTCGCTTTTTTTGATAACTCAATATCCACACCGCCCAGTCCGTCTATAAGTTCTGCCAGACCGGAGCGGGGAATTACCAGGAAATTGTCGATCGGCAGACCGTATTGTTCGTTAAACACCCGGCACAGATCACCGGAAGAAGAACCGGTCTGCTTTTCCACCGCACCGCCACAGACGGTATGCACCTTCTTTTCCACCTCGTCTGCAGAAACGTTGGCACGGCACACGGTACAGAATTGGATGGGCTGAGGGTTTCCCCACACGTTGCCCACCATCGACACCGCATAGCCGGTATCTTTGCCCAGATAGGTAGTGACCGGCACCTGCACCACCGACAGGCTTTCCGCCTTACGGTCATAGCACATCACAGCCACGGCCGCCAAACGGTCGGTGGTGTTTTCGCCAGAGATCCCCAAGGCGAAATAGGATACTTTCTTGGCGATGTTATCCGGAGTGACCGAATAGGTCACCATTTTCTCCGGTTCCAAATACGGTTCTTCCGGCTGACGAAACAATAGGATTCCACCCACCACGGCAACCAGCACGACCACCGCCGCACCGACAGCGATCCACGGTTTCAGTGAACGGCGCTGTTTTTTCTTCTTCTTTTTGTTTTGGGTGTTGGCAACACCCGCCAGACTCACCTGTTTTTGCCCATTGTTATTTCTCATTAATTTTCCCTCCAATAGACAAGATCATATCGTTATACAATGCCACCGTATCGGGATGCACGGCACGTCCCTCATCCATCAAATAGCGGATGGTGTAATCCACGCCGTACAGTATGGCTTCATCCAGGGACCGATCCGCCAACCGGCGCATCACGTCCACATCCGGATAATTCCGATCCGCCGAGGTGAAATCCGCCACAAACAGCACTTTCTCCGGCAGGGTCATCCCCGCCCGACCGGTGGTGTGATACCGCACCGACCGTAAGATCACCTCATCCTCCACGCCCAGGATGTTTTGCAAAAACACCTCGCCGGAGCGGGCGTGCCACAACGTGGGGCTTTTCTGCTCCACCGTGTCCAGCACCGCTCCGTATTGCTCGAGCATTTCCCTTTGGGTGTCCCCGGGTGTATCCTTCATAATATCGTGGAGAATACCGGCGGTGTACGCCTTATCCGGGTCAGCGCCATAGCGCTCTGCCAGACGGCGGGATTCCTCCGCCACACACAAGGAATGGTGAAACCGGTAATCGGTCAGCCGGGTGCGGATGATCTCAATAAACTGCTCATCCTGTGTCTGGGTCTTCATACCGGCAGTCTGCCGATACAAGCCGTGTTCGGCAATATACCGCTCCACCGCCTCCGGCACCAGACCGGAAAGACTCTCCCCCATCACCGCACGACGGCGTATCTCGGTGGAGGACACGGTCATTATGGGGTGGGTATCCACATAACAGTCCACCCCATCTGCCGTCAGTCCGGCGGCGTATGCCTGCAACTCGCCAAGATCGGTGCCCTCCCGAGGGAAGGTACACAGCACCGCCATCTTGGCAATATCCGCAAACCGATACCAGGTTCGCAGGGTCATAAACATATCGGCCCCTGTGATCAAATACCACCGGGTGTCGGGATACGGCTCCTGCAAAGCCGTTAGAGTGTCCACGGTAAAACTGGCTCCCTCACGGTTCAGTTCCAGATCAGATACCTGCAACAAGGGATACTCTGCCGCCGCCAACCGGCACATCTCCAGCCGATGGTGGGCAGAGGCCATAGACTCCCGTATCTTATGGGGCGGTACAAAGGTGGGCATCAGCACCACACCATCCAAATGCAACGCCTCTGCCATTCGCAGAGCCATATCTATATGCCCCTGATGAATGGGGTCGAAGGAACCACCTAACAGACCCATTTTCTTCATAACGCCCCTCCTCTCTTACAAAACTACATTCTCGTTACGCTCTGGGCAGACGGATCTGAGAATCCTTCTCTTTCTGGCGGAACAGCACAAAGGTCCGTCCCACCACCTGCACCACCTGAGCATTGACGGCGGCGGCAATCTCCTCCGCCAATTCCCGGGCGGTACCCGGAGCGGTCTCCAGCACCTTACCCTTAATGAGTTCCCGGGCTGTGAGGGCGTCGTCCGCCTGTTTGATAAGGGCATCCGAGATGCCGCCTTTACCGGCGTGGACGATGGGTTCTAACGTATTGGCAAGCCCACGCAAGTAGGCACGTTGTTTACTGGTCATAGCATTACCTCATTTATTCTTTACCAAATAATCCTGCAAATCCTTAGAAAACACTTTCAAAGCGTTGCCACGGTGGCTGACCGCATCCTTTTCTGCCGGGGACATTTCCGCCGAGGTGCGGTCCCCCACCAAAAAGATGGGGTCATAGCCAAAGCCGTTCTCACCGGCAGGCGCATAGGCGATCTCGCCCTCAAAGGCGCCCTCGGCCCGGAGCACATCCCCATTAGGGAACACACAGCACACCGCCGAAATAAACCGAGCGGAACGCTCCCCTTTCGGCACAGCCTTCATCTCCTCTAACAAAAGGACATTCCGGTCGTCGTCGGTGGCCTCTTCCCCGCCATAGCGGGCGGAATACACACCGGGACGCCCAT
>CAYSRL010000124.1:0-4031 GCA_964433515.1 uncultured Ruminococcus sp. | reverse complement strand
AAGCAGTTGCGGCAGATAGACGGTCTTCTTTTCAAACCCATCACCGACCGTATTCAGGGCGGGGATGATCTCGTTGTTGACGATATCCAGCGGAGCAACGCCGGAAAGAAGCGCTGTTGTTACTTCCGCCGCCTTTTCTTTAAACCCCTTGATGACCGCCCGCTGAAGTTCAGAGGCATATTCCTCGGCGGTTTTGGGCGGTGCTTCGGTGGCCGGCGCCGAGGCGGCGGCGAATACCTCCGCCGCACCGATGTATGCGGCGCAGTTTTCGTCAAGACCTTTGAGCGCTTTGTAGGTATAATAGGTCTTCATCATATCCGCCGAATACGGATTCATAATAGCGGCGGAAAGCCCATTTTCAAGGGCAAGCGCAAAGAATGTGCCGTTTACGGCATCCCGGTTTGGCAGACCGAAAGAAACGTTGGAAACACCGAGTGAGGTATGGCAACCGAGGTCATTCTTTATGGCTTTAAGGGAAGAAAGCGTCGCAAGAGCCGCCTTGTTGTCGGCGCTGATGGTCATAGCCAGCGTGTCGAAAACAATATCCTTTTTGGGGATGCCGTATTCCTGCGCCACCTTTAAAATGCGTTGAGCAATGTTCACTCTGCCCTCGGCCGTGTTGGGGATGCCCTCCTCGTCTAACGTAAGGGCTACCACCACGCCGCCGTATTTTTTAACAAGCGGGAAGACCGCTTCCATACTCTCACGCTTACCGTTGACGGAATTGATCATCGCCTTTCCGTTATAGCGGCGCAGAGCCGCTTCCATAGCGGCAATGTTGGAGGTATCGATCTGTAAGGGCAGGTCGCTAACAGCCTGCAATTCGCAAACGGCGGTTTTCAGCATCTGCACTTCGTCGATGTCGGGAAGACCCACGTTCACATCCAGAATGTGTACGCCTTTTTCCTGCTGATTAACACCCTCGGACAGAATATAGTCCATATCCTTATCGATAAGCGCCTGTTTAAAGCGCTTTTTGCCTGTGGGATTGATACGCTCGCCGATGAGAATGGGATTTTCACCGAATTCTACGGCGTGGGTATAAGAGGATACCGCCGTTATGTGTTTGTCCTCCACAGCAACCGGCGTAAAGCCGGAAGTTTTACGGCAAAGCGAAGCAATATATTCCGGCGTTGTACCACAGCAACCGCCCACCGCACGAACGCCTTTTTTTACAAGTTCCGCCGCTTCATCGGAAAACTCATCCGCCGTTACGTCAAACAGGGTCTTGCCGTCTACCAACTTGGGAAGTCCGGCGTTGGGCTTGAGCACGACCGGAACAGAAGCATATTTCAGCAGTTCCTCTGCAACGCCTCGGAGTTGACGAGGCCCCAGCGAACAGTTGGCGCCTATGGCGTCCGCACCCATACCTTCTAAGAGCGCCGCCATGGCGGCCGGGGTGGCGCCGGTCATCAGTTTGCCATCCTCGCCGTAGGCGTTGGAAACGATAACGGGAAGATCGCTGTTTTCCTTGGCCGCAAGCAGCGCCGCCTTGGTCTCATAAGCGTCGTTCATTGTTTCAATGACGATCAGGTCAACGCCGTATTTGACGCCCAGTGCAACGGTTTTGGCAAACACGCTGACCGCCTCTTCGAAATCCAGGTCGCCGAGGGGTTTTAGCAGCCGCCCCGAAGGCCCGATATCCAGGGCAATAAACTTTTCGTTCTCGGATACCGCCTGTTCTCTTGCGGCTTTAGCATTTGAAACAGCCGCTTTTATTATTTCTTCAAGCTCATCCTCGGCAAACGTAAGGCCGTTTGCGCCAAAGGTGTTGGTGCAGACAACGTTACTGCCCGCCTCAAAATAAGCCTTGTGTATAGCGGTTATGACATCGGGGCGGGATACGTTCCATCGCTCGGGGTGTTCCCCCGGCTGTAAGCCCCCAGCCTGTAACAGCGTTCCCATACCGCCGTCCAGATAGACGATGTGACTGTTTAAATATTCTCTGAAATTCATTAGACACCTCTGCTTATGCAGTTTTTCATACCACAAACACCGCATTTGTTTCTTGTCTGCTTTTCTTCGCCGCCAAGGCCGACAAACGCCGTCACCGATTTTGACGGCGACATAAGCAGACTGCTGTTTAACGTCAGCCCGATTCTTCTCTCTGGGTCCAGAACCGCAAAAACATCCCTCTGCGCCGAAAGCGGCAGATCTCCGTAACCCGGACTAAAGCGAGGCTTTGTGCTTACGGTATATTCTTTTGAAATGTCGGCACAAAAAGCATCGCACAACGCCTCTATCCGTTCCGTACCGATGGCCTGAAACAGAAGAGCCTTAGCGGGAGAAAGCCTGCCGTATTTTCCGATAAGACGGTCCATTTCCACACCCACCGTTGCGGCGAAAAGGATAACCTTTTCACAGCCGTCCAGATTATGGGCCAGTTGTTGGGACTGCAGGCGAAAAACTTCAAGATCACACACCGTGCCGTCTGTTTTAATGGGGAGTTCACGGTAGCAGACGGTATAGGTCAGTTTCGGTCTTGCTTCATTTAGGCACTCTTTGAGAAGCGCACCGATCTCTTCATCTGCGTCCTTGCATCCGGCATACCGCAAGATCGCCTTTTCGCAGAAAGGCGGCTCGGTATAGGTCTTGTTTACGATCACAGAGTTCATTTTCCTATTATATCGCTGAGGTTGTCCATAATTTTGGCGGCAACGTCAGGCTTGTTCATGGAGTATACGTGTACGTTGGTAATGCCGTTGGCATACAGGTCGATGATCTGATCGGTGGCATAGGCAATGCCCGCCTGTTTCATCGCCGCAGGGTCGTGACCGAATTTGTCCACAAGGCTCTTGAACCGCTGGGGCATAAAGGAGCCTGAAAGCGTAACGGCACGCTCCACCTGATTGGCGTTGGTTATGGGCATAATGCCCGGAACGACCGGCACGGTAATGCCCGCCTCACGGATTTTATACAGGAAATTATAGAGCAGATTGTTGTCAAAAAACATCTGGGTGGTCAAAAAGTCACAACCGGCCTCCACTTTTTCCTTGAGTCTTAGGATATCGTCCTTTTGATCTTCGCTTTCGGGATGAATTTCGGGATAACACGCACCGCCGATACAAAAATCCGGGTTGGCTTCTTTCAGTTCCAAGACCAGGTCTATGGCGTGCTTGTAATCCCAACCGCTGCGGTCGGTATGTTCGAGGCCGGCAGGGATATCCCCCCTGAGCGCCATCACGTTTTGTATGCCTGCCGCTTTTATATCGGCAATACGGTTGTGCACCGTCTCTTTGGTGGAGGAAACGCAGGTCAGGTGCGCCAAAGACGGCACGTCGTATTTCTGCTTTATCTGCTTGGCCATATCCAAGGTGTATTTGCTGGTTCCGCCGCCTGCGCCGTATGTGACGCTCATAAAACGGGGGCGAAGTTTGGCGATCTCCTCGGTCGCCGTTCGCACGTTTTCAAAAGCCGTATCTGTTTTCGGTGGGAACACTTCAAAGGAAAGAGAAAGCGTGTCATCTTTGAGCAGATCAATAATTTTCATACGAACAGTCCTTTTTTTGCAGATCTTACAGCACATTATACACCCAAATGGGCAGGTAAAGCAAGAGGTTTTAGAAACTTGCCGCCAACCGCATTGTAGAAACTTGCCGCCCACCGCAACCTGCACGATCGGAAACCGTCTCCCGCCAGCCTCCCTCGTCGAGGGAGGTGGATTTCGCCGCAGGCGAAAGACGGAGAGAGTTTCCGTTTGCCACTATCCGCAAAAAAGTTCGGCAGTTTTGCGTATGAATTCAAATACTTGAAGTTTTTATTGAAATCGTTTTCTCCGGCTCACGGTGAGATCAAAGACTTACGCTTTTGGTGAAATGTTTTGCTAAAGCAAAATACGAAATGAAATCCACCCACTCGCCGTCGAGGCGAATTCCACACGCCGCAGGTGTATTTCACATTGCGAAGCAATATTTCACTGGCCGAAAGGTGAATTTCATTGAAAAAACGACTTGTCGAAACAAGTCGTTTTTTCTGGAAAGGGTGTACAAATTCGAAGTCATTAAAATTTTTGACCTATGGATTTGAACTCC
>CAYSRL010000123.1:0-4071 GCA_964433515.1 uncultured Ruminococcus sp. | reverse complement strand
CCTCTCTTTGCGTGAGCGTCCCTTTCTGGCGTTCCACGTGTCCGGCGGCACCACCGATGCTTTGTTGGTGGAACCGGACGAGTCGTCCATTATCCGTTGCCGGGTGGTGGGGCATTCTCTGGATCTGAAAGCCGGCCAGTTGATCGACCGGGTGGGCGGTCTGTTGGGCCTGCCTTTTCCGGCAGGCCCGGCCTTGGAACAGTTGGCGTTACAGGCTGACAAAACCTATAGACCCAAAGCCACCTTGCGTGGCGCAGACTGCCACCTTTCCGGGGTGGAGAACCAGTGCCGGGACCGTCTGGCCAAGGGGGAATCCCCTGCGGAGATCGCCCGGTTCTGTCTGGACAGCGTGGGCGCCGCCGTTGAGGGGATGACCGAGGCCATCCTGCGGGAATACGGCGACCTGCCGGTGGTGTATGCCGGCGGGGTGATGTCCAACAGCCTGTTAAAACAGCGATTTACCGACCGTTTCGGCGGTCGTTTTGCGCCGCCGGTGTATGCGGCGGATAATGCGGCGGGGATAGCCTGCCTATGCAAACTGGCATACGAGCGAACCTGATACCAAAGGAGGGGTTTTGATGGAAGTTATTTCGGTGGGACAACTGAATCACTATGTCAAGACCCTGCTGGAGGGCGACCCCAATCTGGCGGCGGTGCATATCCGGGGCGAGATCTCCAATTTCACCCACCACTACCAGTCCGGGCATATGTATATGACCCTGAAGGACGATGGGGCCGCCGTCCGGGCGGTGATGTTCAAGTGGAGCGCCTCCAAACTCCAGTTCCGTCCGGAGGACGGTATGCGGGTGATCGTCCGGGCCCGGGTCTCTCTTTATGAGAATACCGGTTCGTTCCAGGTTTATATTGAGGAGATGCAACCGGACGGCGTGGGCGCCTTACAGGTGGCTTTTGAACAACTGAAAAAGAAACTGGCGGGGGAGGGGCTGTTTGAGGACAGCCGGAAAAAGCCTCTGCCCAAATACCCCAACCGGGTGGGTGTCATTACCTCTCCCACCGGTGCGGCGGTGCGGGATATCCTCAATGTGCTGGGACGGCGGTATCCGTTGGCACAGGTGGTGTTCTGCCCGGTTTTGGTTCAGGGCGAGGGCGCTGCGCCTTCTATCGTGGACGCCATCCGGCGGTTTAATGCCGCCGGGGCCGCCGATGTGCTGATCGTGGGCCGTGGCGGCGGCTCTATTGAGGATCTGTGGGCGTTTAATGAAGAGATGGTGGCCCGGGCGGTGGCGGACTCCGCCATCCCGGTGATCTCCGCCGTGGGTCACGAAACGGATTTTACGATCTGCGATTTCGTGGCGGATCTGCGGGCGCCCACCCCTTCGGCGGCGGCAGAGTTGGCGGTGCCGGATGCGGGCAGACTGTTCTCGTTTATGGACAATGTCCGGGCACGTCTGTCCACCGCCGTCCATAACCATATCGGGGCGGCATCGTCCCGCTTAGATTTGCTGAAAAATAAGCGGTGTCTGTCGGCGCCGCAGTATTATACCGATGAACAGGCGATGCGCCTGGACTATCTGACCCGCCGGTTTGCGGCGGCATCCCGGCAACAGTTGAGCACCGCCGACCGCCGGCTTTCTGCGGCGGCGGCAAAACTGGACGCCCTCAGTCCGCTAAAGGTGTTGGGCCGTGGCTATGCCATTGGCTATACCGCCGGCGGCGGTGTGCTGGACAGCGTCTGCCGGGTGCAGGTGGGGGATCCTCTCACCTTGCGGGTGGCGGATGGCGTCCTTTGCTGTGAAGTGACCGAGAAACAGGAGGTAACGGAAAATGGCTGAAATGACTTTTGAACAGGCGATGGCTCGTCTGGAGCAGATCGTGACCACTCTGGAGGGCGGTCGGTGCTCTTTGGATGAATCGCTGAAACTCTTTGAGGAAGGCACCAAACTGACCGCCTATTGCAGTCGGCAGATCCAAGAAGCGGAGCAGAAGATCATCAAACTCACCGCTGTGGAATCCGGCGATACCGCCACCTTGTCCGATAGACAAGGTGAGGATATGGGCGAAGAGTTGTCGGAGTGAGGTGCAGTATGGCTGACGCTATTTATACCCAACAATTACAGACCCACTGTGACCGTTTTGAGGCGGCTCTGCCCGGTTATATGCCGAAGACCGGGGGCTTACAGACGGTGGTGGCGGAGGCGATGGCCTATGCCTGTGCCGGCGGCGGCAAGCGCATCCGTCCGGTGCTGGTGCTGGAGTTTTGCCGCTTGTGCGGCGGCGACCCCGGGATGGCGATGCCCTTTGCGGCGGCGCTGGAGATGATTCATTCCTATTCGCTGGTTCACGACGACCTGCCCTGTATGGACGATAGTCCTATGCGGCGGGGTCGTCCCTCCACCCACACGGTGTATGGTGAAACGATGGCGCTTCTGGCGGGTGACGGCCTGCTGAATCTGGCTTTCGAGACCGCTCTGGATCCCGTCAACCGTGGCTCTTTGTCTGCCGACCGGGTCTTGGGCGCCGCCTCGGCGCTGGCGGATGCCGCCGGCATCGAGGGGATGGTGGGCGGTCAGGTGATCGACCTGCAAAGCGAGGGCAAAGCGATCGACCTGCCGGTTTTGGAAGAACTCCAGCGTGGCAAGACGGCGGCGTTGCTGATTGCCGCCTGCGTGATGGGCGCCCGTCTGGCGGGTGCCACCCCGGAACAGGAGCGGGCTGCCCGTATGTATGGTGAAAATATCGGTCTGTCTTTCCAGATCGTGGACGACATTCTGGATGTGACCGCCACCGCCGAAAAACTGGGTAAACCGGTGGGCAGTGACACCGAGAATGAGAAGAATACGTATGTATCCTTGCTGGGGCTGGAACAGGCTCGTAGCCTGGCAGAACAGCGCACCGCCGATGCCTTGACGGCGTTGGATGGATTCGGTGCCGAGGCAGATTCCCTGCGCCGGTTGGCACAGGCGTTGCTGACTCGTGACCATTAAAGGAGTGTATTGACTTATGAAGAGATTGGAAAACATCCATTCTCCCAAAGATGTCAAGAAAATGAATAAAGCGGAGCTTACCGCCCTGTGCGGCCAGTTGCGGGAGAAGATGATCGAAACGGTGTCCCACACCGGCGGTCACCTGGCCTCCAACTTGGGCACGGTGGAACTGACGGTGGCGCTCCATCGGGTGTTCACCACCCCACACGATGAGATCGTGTGGGATGTGGGCCATCAATGCTATGCCCATAAACTGCTGACCGACCGGTACGAGCGGTTTGGTTCCCTGCGCCAGCAGGGGGGCATCTCCGGGTTTCCCAACCCGGCAGAGAGCGAGCACGATGCTTTTGTGGCGGGCCACAGTTCCACGTCTATTTCGGTGGCCAACGGCATCGCTAAGGCTAAGGCGCTCACCGGGGACGACGGCTACACCGTTGCGGTCATCGGTGACGGCGCCCTTACCGGCGGTCTGGCCTATGAGGGGCTGAGTAATGCCGGCCGCAGCGAGGATAGGCTGATCGTGGTGCTCAACGACAACAAGATGTCCATCAGCCGGAACGTGGGCTTTGTGGCCCGGTATCTGGCCAACCTCCGCAGCCGGGTCCACTACCTGCAGAGCAAAGAGCGGACAAGCCGGTTTTTGCGGCGGATCCCTTTGGTGGGACGACCCTTGGTGTCGCTGATCCAAAACGTAAAACAGAATTTGAAACGCTCGATGCTGTCCGAGTCCACCTTTTTTGAGGATATGGGTTTCCGCTATCTGGGGCCTGTGGACGGTCACGATCTGACCGCCCTCACCGAAGCGTTGCAGGTGGCCCGGAGGATCCGGCGACCGGTGGTGTTGCACATTGAAACGGTAAAGGGGAAGGGGAGCACCTATGCAGAGCAAAACCCGGACACCTACCACGGCATTTCCAAGTTCGACCCGGACACCGGCATCCCGGTGGGCGGCGGAGAGAGTTTCTCTTGCCGGTTCGGTAAGACGCTGTGCAACCTGGCGGAAAAGGATAACCGCCTTGTGGCGGTGACCGCCGCTATGGTGGGGGGCACGTGCTTAGAGGAATTTGCAAAACGATATCCCACCCGGTTTTTTGATACCGGTATTGCGGAAGAGCACGCCGTGACC